>VBFF01000105.1 GCA_005889285.1 Chloroflexota bacterium | reverse complement strand
TGAAGAAGGCGTGCGTCATGAAATGGAACATGCCGGCGGTGTAGGCGCCGATGCCCACGGCCAGGAACATGTAGCCGATCTGGCTCATCGTCGAGTAGGCGAGGATCCGCTTGATGTCGATCTGCGCGGTCCCGATGGTGGCCGCGAAGAGCGCGGTTACCCCGCCGATCACGGCGACCGTGGCGGCGGCGGCCGGCGCCCAATCGTAGAGCTGATGCATGCGGGCCACCAGGTAAACGCCGGCCGTCACCATGGTGGCGGCGTGGATCAGGGCGGAGACCGGGGTCGGGCCTTCCATGGCGTCGGGAAGCCAGGTATGGAGGGGGAGCTGCGCGGACTTCGCGACGGCCCCCACCAGCAGGAGCAGGCAGATGGCGGTGATGACGGTCCCGCCTTTGGGTAGCTGATGGACGCGGCTGAAGAG
Organism: Chloroflexota bacterium; assembly: GCA_005889285.1. GTDB lineage: Bacteria > Chloroflexota > Dormibacteria > CF-121 > CF-121 > CF-13. The sequence goes on along the minus strand of VBFF01000105.1, from coordinate 4,638 downwards.
TCCTTGGAAATCGAGAACACGCAGGTTGAGGAAGATCAAGAACGCGGCGAAGACCATGCCGACGTCGCCGATGGTGTTCATGACGAAGGCCTTGCGTGCCGCCAGCACCGCCGAGCGGCGCTCGAACCAGAAACCGATCAGCAGATAAGAACTGAGGCCCACCATGGCCCAGCCGATGATCAGCCAGACGAGGTTGCCGGAGAGGACGAGCAGGAGCATCGAGAAGACGAAGAGGTTCATGTAGGCGAAGAAGCGCGAGAAGCCGGCGTCCTCCCGCATGTAGCCGATCGAATAGACGTGGATGAGGAAGCCGACCCCGGTGATCACCAGGATCATCAGGGTGGAGAGCGCGTCGACGTAGAGGTTGAAGGGCACGTTGAAGTCGCCGCTCTGCCACCAGGTGAAGTAGCTCTGGTCGAGCTTCTCGCCGCCGAGCACCTGGGACAGGATCACCAGGGAGAAGACGAAGGCCAATCCGATGCTGCCCGCGCCGACCCATCCGACCACCCGCCGGGGCAGCAGCCGGCCGAGCAGGGCGTTGACCAGGAACCCGGCGAGCGGCGCCAGGAGGACGAGGGGCGCGAGGAGATCCATCGCTCCCTACTCCTTCATCAGGTCGAGCTCGTCGACATCCATCTGCCGGCCGGCCCGGTAGACCTGAACGATGATGGCGATCCCCACCACCACCTCGGCCGCTGCGACCGTGATCACGAGGAACGCGAAGACCACCCCGTCGAGGGAGTTGAGGTAGCGACTCATCGTCGCGAACGCCAGGTTGACGGCGTTGAGCATCAGCTCGATGCACATGAAGACGACCAGCGGGTTGCGACGGACCATGAAGCCGATCGCTCCCAGGGTGAAGACGGCGCCGCTCAGGAGCAGGAAGGTATAGGCAGGAACCGGCATCAGCGGATCCTCCGCATCGCCAGGTAGACGGCGCCCACCGCCGCCACCAGCAGCAGCACCGAGGTCACCTCGACCGGGAAGAGGAACCGGGTATAGAGGGCGGTACCGATGGTCTGCACGTTGCCCGCCGCGGCGATCACCTCGGGGGTGAAGGCGCCGGGACGGCCGGTCAGCCCGCGGTTGAAGAGCAGGGCGGCGAGCAGCGCCGCGAAGATCACCCCGAACACGACGCCGTAGACCCACTCCGTGCCACCCGGACGGAAGCTGATGTCGGCTTCGGGGTTCATGAGCGCGATGATGAAGACGAAGAGCACCATGACGGCGCCGGCGTAGACGATGATCTGGGCGGCAAAGAGGAACTGCGCGTTCAACATCAGGAAGAGCACGGCCAGGCCGAGCATGTTCGCCACCAGCGAGAGGGCGTTGTACATCGGCTTCCGGAACGCCACCACGCCGACCGCCGTCACCAGCTCCCAGGCCGCCACGATGGCGAACCCGACTACCACTTGCGGGGCACCGCTTGCGCGGTCGGAGCACCGGAGGGCCGCGCCGTGTCCTGCAGGCTGGCGGAGAGCGGCTCCAGCATGTCCTCTTTGACGGCAATGAACTTGTCCGGATGGTCATCCGCAAGGTCGTAGCGTGGGCCCATGGTGATGGCGTCGTAAGGGCAGGCCTCTTCGCACATCCCGCAGTAGATGCAGCGCAGCAGGTTGATCTCGTAGCGCTTTGCGTAGCGCTCTCCCGGTGAAACACGATGCTCGGGCGTGTTCTCGGCCGCCTCCACCACGATGCAGCCCACCGGGCAGGCGATGGCGCAGAGCTCGCAGCCGACGCACTTCTCGAGGCCGTCGGCGTAGCGATGCAGGATATGGCGGCCACGCTCGCGTGGCGGGACGGGCTTCTGCCGTTCCGGGTACTCGATGGTGACGATCGGCCTGGTGTTGTGCTTGAAGGTCGTCGCCAGAGCGCGGGCGATGTAGAGGGGACCAAGGAAGATCTCGCGCAGCGCCATCAGAGGGTTCCCTGGGCGGCCACGACCACGATCGCGGTCACCATCATCATGGCCAGCGACAGCGGGAACAACGATTTCCAGCTCAGCGCCATCAGGCGGTCATACCGCATGCGCGGCAGGGTGGCCCGCAGCCAGACATAGACGTAAAGCAAGGCGACGACCTTCACGAGGAACCACCATGGGCCCGGAAGGATCCCGAAGGGGCCCCACCAGCCGCCGAGGAAGACGATGGTGGCGACCGAGCTGACGATGATCATGTTGATGTATTCCGCCATGAAGAAGAGCGCGAACCGCAGGCCCGAGTACTCCGTGTGATAGCCGGCGACGAGCTCGGTCTCCGCCTCGGGAAGGTCGAAGGGCGCGCGGTTCGTCTCGGCGATGCCGGCGATCAAGTACAGAAAGAAGGCGGGGAGTAGCGGGAGCACGAACCACCAGGTGTGCTGGGCGTTGACGATATCGACGAGCCTGACCGAGCCGGCCAGGATGAAGACCGGGACCAGCGAGAGGCCCAGCGCCATCTCGTAGCTGATCATCTGGGCGGACGAGCGCAGCGCGCCCAGCATCGAGTATTTGCTGTTCGACGCGTACCCGGCGAGGAAGATGCCGTAGACGCCGACGGAGGTCACCGCGAAGTACCACAGGACGCCGATGTTGACGTTCATCACGTACCACCCGATCGAGTGGCCGAAGAGGTTGAGCGTCCCGGGCCCACTGATCGGAATGATGGCGAAGCTGGCGAGGGACGCCATGATCGAGATCATGGGCGCGAGCAGATAGAGAAAGCGGTCGCGGCTCGACGGGGCGCTACTCGACTTCGGTTGGGGCCGGGTCGCTGCTGCATGCGGGCCTGGACCTTGCGCTCGAAGAGCGTGAGATAGGCGAAGCCTGTCAGCAGCGCGCCGATCACGATCACCGCCTTGATCAGCGTCTCGACCACGACGTCGAGGGTCACTGCGACTCGCTCCAGAGCACCCGCGCGCCCTCGCTGACCGCTCGATACGGTGGCAACGCGCGAATCAGGTCGCCCGTGATCGCCTCCACGCTCTCGTAATTCCAGTTGGCGCCAAGATGGTTGGCGATTTCCTGGAAGACGCGCCAGTCCTCACGGACCCAGGCGGCGTCGATCCCCTTGCGGATCCGCTGCACCCGTCCTTCCATGTTGGTCACCGTGCCGTCCTTCTCGGTGAAGGCGTGCCCGGGGATGATGACGTGGGCGACCTCGTCCAGGGGCGACGGCTTGAAGCGGTGGAAGATCAGCAGCGGCAGCCCGGATAGCCACATCGATTCGGCGTCGGTGGGAGTAAAGCCGTGCAGCGGGCTCGACTCGTGCACGTAGAGCGCCTTGACGCCGGCGCCCGGCCACTCCACCCTCCCCTTTCCGGACTTGCCGTTCAGCGAGACGTAACCGGGGCCGCGGTGCGGCAGGATGCCGAGGTCCTTGGCACCGCGCCCGTTGGGTCCGGTGGTCACGATCAGTCGCCGGACGCTGCCCTTGACCTTCTTTTGCAGCTTGCCCTGGAGTTCCACCGCCGCCTTCTTGTTGGCCTCGGTCGCAAGGATTCCAACCGATTGCGCCTCCGGCGGGACGCCATCGAGCGCTTTCTTTACCTCGGCCGCGCCGACTTTCGAAATCTGGAGGCCTTTGCGCTGGCTCTTGAAGAGGCGCAGGTGGAGCACCGGCGCGGCGTCGATCACGTCCTGGCCGCCCAGCACGACGACGTGGTCGCAACGCTCGATGTCGGCGATGGGCAGGGTCATGTCGTCCGGCTCCGCATCCTCGAGGACCGAGCTTCGGTGGTCGAGGTTCGGTGAGTTGAGCACATCGCGGAAGAGCCGCTGGAAGAGGAAGAGCTCCTCGTTGCTGGCCGCCGGCGAGGCCCAGCCCGCGACCTGGCCCGAGGCTTTCAGGGCGTCGGCCGTGAACGCGATCACGTCGTCGTAGGTCACGCGCTCGAGGGTGCCGCCGCGCCGGATCTGTGGCCGGTCCTGTGCCGTGCGCTGGAACTGGGGGAAGCTGTAGCGGCCGGCATCGCAGAGCCAGCCGTCGTCGACCGCGAGATTTTCTCGCGCCTGGAAGCGGCCGATGCGGTTGTTGCGGGCGTCGAGCTGGATGTTGCAGCCCATACTGCAGCCCGGGCAGACGCTCGCCGTGCGGTCCAGGTCCCAGGGCCGGCTCACGAAGCGATACTGCCGCGAGGTCAGCGCGCCGACCGGACAGATCTCCGTCCAGTTGCCCTGGTAGTTCGACTGGGCGGGTTCGTCGTTGAAGGTGCCGATGATGGTGTGGACACCACGCTGGATCAGCGCCAGCTCGCGCTCACCCGAGATCTCCTCGCTGAAGCGCGTGCAGCGCCAGCAGAGGATGCAGCGCTCGCGGTCGAGGACGATCTTGTCGGAGAGCGGCACTCCCTTGTCGAAGTGCGCCTTCGGAAACTCGAAGCGGCTGGCACCGGGACCGTATTGAAACGTCTGGTCCTGCAGCGGGCACTCGCCGCCCTTATCGCAGATGGGGCAGTCGAGGGGATGATTGATGAGGAGAAACTCGAGCACGCCCTTCTGGTACTTGCCGACCTGTTCCGTCGTCGTCTTCACCACCATGCCCTCGGCGGCGTAGACGGCGCAGGCCGGTTGCAGCTTCGGCATCTTCTCGACTTCGACCAGGCACATGCGGCAGACGGCTACGGGCGCCATCTTCGGGTGCGAGCAGAAAATCGGGATGT
>VBFF01000104.1 GCA_005889285.1 Chloroflexota bacterium | reverse complement strand
ACCTGGGACGAGCTGGGCGAGCCCGTGACCCGGATGCTGCCACGCTCGCTGATGGTGCCGCCCGGCATCCCCGATTTCCTGCCGCGCACGCGGCAGCTTCGGCTCGGGACCTGTGTCCTCGAAGGCAAAGCCTGGTCGGGCCGCGGGCGCATCGTTCGTGTCGAGGTCAGCACCGACGGCGGGCGATCGTGGTCGGATGCGCGGCTGGCAGGCGACGGCGACGACTTCGCCTGGCAGTCGTGGCGTTACGAATGGGAGGTCAAAGCGGCGGGGGAGTACGAGCTCTGCTGCCGCGCGACCGATGCGGCCAAGAACGCGCAACCGCTGACGGCGCCATGGAACGCGCACGGCGTCTGCAACAACCAGGTGCAGCGCATCAAAGTCGTGGTTGCTCAGGAGTCGGTGCCCGTCCAGATTCCGGCCGACGGTCTATGACCCTGGTCCACGGGGAATGAGCCAGAACGCGTCCACTCTCGGCCCGTCGCTCCCGACGGGTGGGATGGACGCGGGGATCGACGGCCCGCTGGTGCTCGTCGACATTTCGGGCTACACCACGTACGTCGCCGAAACCGAGCTCACCCACTCCCAGATCCTCGTGGCCGAGTTACTCGATGCCGTGCTGCAGAGCCTTGGCGCGCACCTGGAGGTTTCTCGGTTGGAAGGCGATGCCGTCTTCTTCGTTGGCGACAAAACCGGCCCGGAGCTGATGGACTGGTTCGATCAGACGTATCTTGCCTTTCACCGTCGTTTGCGAAAGGTCGTCGCGGAGCGCGCCGTCCATTGTCCCTGCCAGGCGTGCGTCCGAGCGCCGACATTGACGGTCAAGGTGATCGCCCATCACGGCCACTACAGTCGCTATCGCGTCGGTCAGGTCGAGCAACTACATGGGACCGATGTCATCGTCCTCCATCGACTGGCGAAGAATCACGTCCCGTCGCATGAATACATCCTCGCCACGGCGGCCCTGCTGGAGCGATTGCTGCCGGAGCAGGCCGCCGACTTTGTGCGCCTCGAGGAGGTGGTTGCCGATTTGGGGGCGCTCTCGGTCGGTTACCGCGACTTCGCGCCGCTCCGCGCTCTCCTTCACTAGCGACCTGATATTCTGGTCGTGGTCTTCGGGGCAGGGGTGTAACTCCCTGATCGGCGGTAAAGCCCGCGAGCGCCCTACGGCGCATGACCCGGTGAAGGCGTAGCGCCCACTCCGGGGCCGACCGTACAGTCGGGATGAAAGAAGGCCCTCGGAGTGCACGTGCCGTGCGCCCGATTTCTGCCCCGGCGGCCAAAGGAGCGATGATGGCCGTCCCGACCGTGAGCTCACCGGCGACCGTGCCCGGACGGGTTGGCCTCATCGACCGCTTCTCGGTCGTCCTGGTGGCGCTGGCGGCGACGATGTGGGCCTCGGATACGTATTTCCGCGCGCAGCTCATCGGCCACCTCAAGCCCGCGCAGATCGTGGTCATCGAGGACGCGCTGGTCAGTCTGTTCCTGCTCGCCTTCCTGCTCCGCGGCATCCCCGAGCTGCGCCGCCTGGACAAGCGCGGGTGGCTGGCGATCGGACTGATCGCGATTGGTCCGCAAGCGATCGCCACGCTCCTCTTCACGAAATCGTTCTCATACGGCCACTTCGCTGAGACGTTCGTGCTCCAGCAGACGCAGCCGTTGATCGCGATCCTCCTCGCCTGGGTCGTCCTGGGGGAGCGACGCCGTCCCTGGTTCTGGCCGACCGCGGCGCTGGCGATCGTCGGCGTCTACCTGGTGGTCTTTGCGCAGGACCTCACGGCACCCTTCTCGGACCTCCAGCACGGACGCCTCGAGGCCGGACTCTATGCGCTGGGCGCCGCGGCGCTGTGGGCCAGCGGGACCGTGCTCGGCCGCTTCGTGCTCGGCAAGCTCAGCTTCACGACCACGACCGCGCTCCGATTTACCCTGGCGCTCCCCGTCCTCCTCGTCATCCTGCTGCTGCAATACAGGGGATCAGCGTTCGCCCACTACCAGGCGTCCGACGTCCTCCCCTTCCTCGGGATCGCGCTGATTCCCGGATTCCTCTCATTGCTGCTTTATTACCGCGCCCTGCGCAGCACACCGGCAACCCTCGCGACGATCGCTGAGCTGGCCTATCCCGTGACCGCCACCTTCATCGCCTCGGCCCCGCCGCCCTACGGCTTCAACCAGCCGCTCTACCTGCCGCAGTTCATCGGCACCGGCCTCTTGATCGCTGTCATCCTGATCCTGAACTACACCAAGGATCGGACTCCGCCGGTCGTCGTGGAGGAGCCGGCCGCCGCGTAACGCCGACTAGCGTTGATCGCGAACGCTGTGGATAACTCCGACACGCAGCTGTCGCAAACCGGTGCCATACTGCGGGCGGCCTTGAAGAAGGAACGCCGGAACTGGATCCTCCCCGAGCCACTTCGGGCTCAGCCAGGACTGGAGGCCTTCTCCCCCGTATTCCGGCAAATCCTGCATGGACGCGGCGTGGTGCGGCAGAATCAGCTCGATCCCTGGTTGCAGACCGACCTCGAACGTGCCCCGGATCCCTTCTTGCTGAAAGACATGGCGATCGCGTGCGAGCTGATCGCCCAGGCCATCGCCGCCGGCGAGCGCATCGCGGTCTACGGCGATTACGACGCCGATGGAGTCACCGCCTGTGTGACGCTGGCACGCGGCCTTCGCGCCGTCGGCGCCGACGTCATCACCTATATTCCCAACCGCTTCACGGAGGGTTATGGCCTGAACCTCGATGCGCTCAATGAGTTGCATGCCCGAGGGGCCCGGCTCGTGATCACGTGCGACTGCGGAACGAACTCGGTGGAGGCCGCCGCCGGGCGGCCGCGCGGCATGCGCCTGATCGTGACCGACCACCACGAAGTCGGTGCGCATCGCCCCTCGGTCGATGCGCTCATCAATCCCAAACAGCCCGATTGTGCCTATCCCTTCGACGGGCTGGCCGCCTGCGGGGTGGCCTACAAGCTTCTCGTCGCGCTCGAGCAACGGGTGTTTCCGGGACGGCTCGATCCGGGCGCGTCACTCGATGCGGTGGCGCTTGGCACCGTCGCCGATGTGGTGCCGCTGCGCGCGGAGAATCGCGCCATCGTGCGGGCCGGGCTTCGACGGCTGAGCGAGGACCCCAGTCCAGGCTGCGCGGCATTGCTCGCCGTCGCCGGCATCAGGGCGCCGGTCACCGCCGAACACCTCGCGTTTCAACTTGGCCCGCGCATCAACGCGGCCGGCCGGATGGAAGACGCGATGCTCGCCCTCGAGCTGTTGATGGCCGAGAGCCGGGAGTCGGCGGATCCGCTCGCCCAGCGACTGCACGAACAGAACGCGCAGCGGCAGCAGCTGACGGCAGAGATTGTGCGCGAGGCAAAGACCCGGGTCGCCGAGCTCGACAATGGCGCCGCGGTGATCATCATGGGCCAGGACCGCTGGCCGCTCGGCGTGCTCGGGCTGGCGGCGAGCCGGCTGGTGGAAGAGTTCTACCGTCCGACCTTCATCTTTAACACCGAAGGTGAGGAGTGGCGCGGTTCCGCGCGGAGCATCGAGGGTTTTCACCTGGTCGAATGTCTTGCGCAGTGCGCGCCGATGCTGCATCGATTTGGTGGGCACGCCATGGCCGCCGGCCTTACGGTGTTGAAGAGTCGATTCGCGGAGCTCAAGGATTGTCTCGAGCAATACACGCTGGCTCGCTTGAACGGCGACGCGTTCTCACGCCCGATTACCATCGAAGCGACAGCCGCCTTCGCGGACCTCAAGCCAAGCCTGCACCACGAACTCCAGCTGCTCGCCCCCTTCGGGGTTGGCAATCGCGAGCCCGTGCTCCTCAGCAAAGAGGTGGAAGTGGTGCGCACCGAGACGTTTGGCTCGGATCGTCGTCACCTCCGCGTGCAGCTCCGTGACCGGACCGCCAGCGCGGAGGCGATCGCGTTCGACAAAGCAAGCGCCGCGGCCCATCTCCCCAGCGGCCGGCGGATCGATGTCGTGTACGCCTTGCAATGCGAGCGGTGGGATGGCCTCGACCGGATTCGCCTGCATCTCAGGGATCTAAGACCGGCACTCCAGCCGGCACTGGTGCTCGCCTAACAGGCGCTAGACCCCGTGTCTAGCTCCGTTGCGTTCTCGCTAAGCGCCGGCGTCATCGTTCTTATCGCGGTGATTGCTCTCTGGGTCGGTCAGGGTTCGATTCACCCTAAGCTCACCCGCCAGCAGGCAATTCAAGCGGCGATGAAGTGGGGAGACCACTCGCCCTACCCTCGGGTGGAAGCCAAGTACATGCGATACAGCGACCTGGTCGCGGGCGGAGAAGCAATCTCAGGTGGCTCCGATTATTTCGTGTGGGTCGTTGCCGTCTCGGGGCAGTACGCAATTTCTCCCTTGGGGTGCACGACATGGGGCATTGCGATCGTGACCGATGAGTGGGTTTCGACAGGATCGCCGGTCTTTGAAGGCGGAATCAGCGGCGTCTGGCCTCCATTTTTTGACGGTCTGCCTGACAGGGCCAAGAACTAGACAATCGCTTACGGTGCCTTTACTCGGGCGCAATGGCTGTGCTACGGTAGCCGTCAGGCAGGTGCTTTGGGGAAGAGGCACCTTGTTTAGCAAGCGATAGCGCCAGGCTGGTCATCGCGGGAACCGCGAGCAACGTTGGAAAGACCATCCTCACCGCCGGCCTGATTGCCGCCTTCAAATCCCGTGGGCTGACGGTGCAATCCTTCAAAGTCGGACCTGACTACATCGACGCCGCCTACCTGGCCCACGTCAGTGGGCGCCCCTGCCGCAATCTCGACTCCTGGATGCTCGGTGAGGGCGCGCTCCGCCAGGTGCTGGCGCAGGGCGTGCTGGGCGTCGACCTGGCGCTGGTCGAGGGCATGCTCGGACTCTTCGACGGCCGCGGGGGGAGCACCGATGGCAGCACCGCGGATGTCGCTCGCATCATCAAGGCGCCGGTCGTCCTGGTGATCGACATCAACGACATGACGGAGAGCGCGGCCGCGGTGGCGTTGGGCTTCAAGAGCTTTGCCGAGTCGCCCAGGATCGCCGGTGTCCTACTGAACAATGTTCGCTCGGATGCTCATCGGCGGCGGGCGGAGGACGCGATCTGGGATATCGCGAAGCTGCCGGTGTTGGGCGCCCTGCGAGCGATGCCACAACTGGACATCCCGCAGCGCGAGCGGGGTTTGTTG
>VBFF01000047.1 GCA_005889285.1 Chloroflexota bacterium | reverse complement strand
GACCGCAGCGGCTGACGCCGTGAAACCCACGGCGAACCGGTCGGTCAAGAACGATCTGACCGACGCCACGTCGCCCTGCCGACGAGCTGCCTCGATAGCCAGCACCATCGGGGCCATTTGCACCTCGAGCGGTTGCTGGGCGGCGGCTAGCGTCATCATCTGCGCCAGGGTCTGGCCGAGCTGTCCGCCAAGGCCCCGTTGGAGGCTCGCGCTAAAGGCTTGCCCGAAGCTCGATGCCGGATCCAGTGCCACCACCCGCGTACCGGACGACATGGTGATGCTCATGCCGGACGCCTTGGCCCCGGGCGCTTCGGTCGCCGCCGAATTCCGTAACGACTTCACGATGGCGGCGATCACGATGGCGATCGGTCCAAAGGTGACCGCGATGGCGACGCCGAAAAACAGCAGGGCGATGATGATGACGATCAGGGCCCCGAAGAATCCCAGCGGCTCGCTGGCGAGGGAAACCGCTTGCACCGACCGGTACAACGCGGTTCTAGCGAAGTTCCAGCTTGAGTAATCGGGAGGCGTTCTCGCGCAGGATCTTCACCTTGGCCTCCGGCTTGAGCGCCAGCGCATCGAGCTCTTCCAGAACCCGAGCAGGCTTGATGAAGGGGTAATCGCTGCCGAAGAGGGTGCGATCCTGCAGCCGGCCTCCCATCTCGCGCACCAGCTCCTGCGGGTAGTAGCGCGGCGACCAGCCGGAGAGCTCGATGTAGATGTTGGTCTTGTGCAACGCCATCGCGATCAGTTCGAGGTGCCAGGGCCACCCGAAGTGGGCGGCGATGATCGGCAGTTCCGGGAAGCGAGCGGCGACGATGTCCAGGTGGATCGGCCGCGCGGGGTCGAGCTTGATACCCTGGCCACCGGGCTGGCCCGCGCCGATGCCACTGGTGCCGGTGTGAAAGAGGCATGGAATCTTCAGTTCCGAGGCCTTCTCCCAGAGCTTGAAGTGGCGCTCATCGCTCGGATAAAAATCCTGCATCGACGGATGGAACTTCGCGCCCTTCGCCCCCAGCTCCTTGACGGCCCGCTCCAGCTCCGCGACGGCGTTCGGCTTCCAGGGATCGACCGAGGCGAAGAAGGCGAAACGCTTGGGATGGCGTTTGACGATGGCGCTGACGAAGTCATTGGACAGCGGCGGCCGGGCGGTGGCCGTCTGCGCATCCCAGGCGAGCAGGATCCCGAAAAGCTGCTCCTGCGCAAAATCGACAGCGAGCTCGTCGACGCTGCGCTCGTGCACCTCGCTGCGGAAGTAGCGGGCCGCCCCCTCGCGGTAGGGACCCATGCTGCCGTCCAGCCATTCCTTCAGGGGCAGATGGACGTGCAGGTCGACGGCCCGGATCACATCAGGACGCGAGCGGCTCCGATCGTTCGACCGTGATGGGGTCGCCGACGTTGATGATGCCGCCCCGGACCACGCGCGAGACCATGCCCCGCTTGCCTTCGAGTTCCTGCTTCAATCCGTCGCGGATCTCATCCATTCGAAAACAGGGCTCGCAGACCGCGGTGATCTCCAGCACGACGCTGCGGCCGAGCCTCACCAGGCTCCCCGACGGGAGCCGCATCACATCCACGCCTTCGACCGTGACGTTCTCCTTGATCGTGCCGGCCAGGACGCCAACCGCGTCGAGCGCCTCCTTGTCGGCCAGCAGCACCTGCCGCTTGGACGCGGCCGAGGCATGCTTATCTCCTTCGATCCCCAGGCCTTCGATCACGGTCGCGCTGCGCACCAGCGTCATCGCTTCCCGATGGCCAGGGCAGAGCTGGATGGAGACGATGCGGGCGGACACGGCCTACAGATTACACGCCAAACGGTTGCTACCATGACGTCGGTGGCCGAGGAGGGAACGCGCATCGAACGAGACTCCATGGGCGAGGTCAAGGTCCCCTCGGGCGCCTACTTCGGGGCGAGCACGGAGCGCGCCCGGCAGAACTTTCCGATCAGTAACTTGCGGCTACCGCGTCGTTTCATCCGCGCCCTGGCGCAGATCAAGGGCGCGGCCGCTCTCGTCAACGCCGAGCTGGGGCTGCTCGAGATCCGTCTCTCCAACCCGATTCAGCAGGCGGCCGAGGAAGTCGAGGAAGGGAAGTTCGACAAGGACTTCGTCGTCGAGGTCTTCCAGACCGGGTCGGGAACGTCGACGAACACCAATGCCAATGAGGTGATCGCCAACCGGGCGAACGAGATCCTCGGCCAACCGCTGGGATCACGGCAACCGGTCCACCCAAACGACCACGTCAATAAGTGCCAGTCGAGTAACGACGTGATCCCCTCCGCGATGCAGCTCGCGGCCCTGGTCGCGATCCACGAAGAGCTGTTGCCGGCGCTCGCCTATCTCAAGGACGCACTCGACCGGAAGGCCAAAGAGTTCATGCCGGTAATCAAGACGGGAAGGACGCACCTGCAGGACGCGACGCCCATCCGTCTCGGCCAGGAGTTCCTCGGCTACGCCGGCCAGGTCGAGCGATCGGCCAACCGCATTCGCCTCGTGGCGGAGGAGCTGGCCGAACTGCCCCTCGGCGGCACCGCGGTGGGCACGGGTATCAACGCCCACCCCGAGTTCGCGCAGCGCGTCTGCGCCCACCTGGCTCGTCGCACCGGGGTCGAGTTGCGTGAGACCGGCAACCATTTCCAGGCGCAGGCCACCCTCGACACAGTGTTGTCGACCGCCGGCGCGCTTCGCACCGTCGCCGTCAGCCTCTGGAAGATCGGCAACGATTTGCGCTGGTTCGCCTCAGGGCCTCGTGCCGGACTGGGGGAGATCACGCTGCCGGAAGTGCAGCCGGGGAGCTCGATCATGCCCGGAAAACTCAATCCGGTGATCATCGAGTCGATGACCATGGTGGTAGCGAAAGTCCTGGGCAACGACCAGACGATCGCGATCGCCGCGCAGTCGGGCAGCATCTTCGAGCTCAACCTGATGATGCCGGTGGCCGCCTACGCGTTACTCGAATCGATTGCCTTGCTCTCCGCGTCCGCCCAGAACTTTGCCCGGCAATCCATCGCCGGCATCAAAGCCACAGAGCGGGGGCCGCAGATGGTCGAGCAAGGGCTGATGCTGGCTACCGCGCTCGCCCCGGCGATCGGCTACGACGCGGCCGCCAAGATTGCGAAGGAGGCGCTGGTCACGGGCAAGACGATCCGCGAGGTGGCCCGCGAACAGACGAGGCTCGCGCCTGAGGAACTGGATCGCTTGCTCGATCCCTCGCGCATGACGCAACCCGGCGTTGAGGCGGGACCCGCCGGCGGCTAACGACCTCGCCGACGGTCGCGTTTTGTGGCAGCGTGCCCGCGCTCAGCGGCTCACGAACGAATCGGCGGCCGCGACGCCGCATGCGATCCTGCACGATGTGTGCGGACTGCAGGCGCAGGCCTGGAGCGCGGCGACACTCGGGATGCGCGCCCGAAGCGCGGGCCTCGATGCCGGCACGGTCAAGCGCGCGCTCGACCACGACCGTTCCATCGTCCGCACCTGGCTGATGCGGGGCACGCTGCATGTCGTCGCGGCAGAGGACGTTCGCTGGCTGCTGCACCTGCTGGGCCCGGTGTTTGCCCGGGCCGCCGCCCGCCGGCACGCCCAGCTCGGCCTGGACGACGACCTGAAGGTCAGGGGAGTCGCCGCCATCCGAACCATCCTCGCGGAGACCGGCCCGCTGACGCGATACGAGCTGGTCGATCGGCTACGAAAGCGGCGGATCGAGCTCGACCCGAAAACGCAGGGACCGATTCACCTGATCGCGCTCGCCGGACTGATGGGTGTCCTCTGTCTCGGCCCCGATCGGGACGGCGCGTCCACCTACGTGCTCCTGGATGATTGGGTCGCGAAGGCACGGCCGCCGGCGCGTGAAACGGCGCTGGCCGAGCTCGCCCGCCGCTACTTCGCGGCCTTTGGCCCCGCGACGGTCGATGACTTGAGCGCCTGGTCGGGCCTATCGAGCAGCGAGGTCCGATCCGGCATTGCCGGAGCCCGCGCCAGTTTCGCCGAAGTCAGCGTCCAGGGAAAGCCGGGCTTTTTGCCGAAAGAACGTCTCGCGTTGAGGGCGGCATCAGTCAGGACCGACGTCCGGCTGTTGCCGGCGTTCGATACCTACTTACTGGGCTATCGGCGACGCGACCTGGCCCTGTCGCCAGCGTTGCAGCGCCGCCTGCAGCGCGGTGGCGGATGGCTTCATCCCGCAGTCGTCGTCAACGGCCGGGCGGTTGCGGCCTGGAGCCTGCGCCGGACCGGTCTTCGCGGTCGACTCACCGTCGAGCCATTCGAGGCGCTCACAACAGCGATGCGTGCCGGCGTCGACAACGAGGTCGCCGACGTCGGCCGCTTCCTCGGCATCTCGGTCGAGTCGGAGATCAGTAGCTAACGGTCGCGGCGTAGGTGTCGGTGTTGCCGAAATCTCGGGCACAGACCTTGTCGGGATTCGGCGCCACGGCCGTCTTCGAGCCTGCGTAGATCGCGTTCCGGTAGGCGTCGACCGCGGCGCAGGGCGCCGCATTCCGCGAGTCCGTCCAGACCAGGTAAGCGGCGTGCGGACCGGAGACGATGCCAATGTAGTCGCCGAGGAACTGTTCCATCAAGTTGTTGTAGCTCGAACCGTCGGGGTTCGACGAGGCGGAACTTACCGGTACCGTGGGTCCGAAGGTCGCGCCATCGGTCGACTGCGCGAAGTAGTTGTCGTAGACCTGGACGCCGGTCTGCCATGGGTTGGCGGCCGGCGGCGTCGTCAATGCATCAAAGGTCAGGTTGACCACCCCATTCGGATCGACGCTGACCTGGGGGAAGAAGGCATTGCGGTTCGCGACGCCGGCAATTGTGCCAAGCGCCGTCCAATTGAGGCCGTCACGCGACACTGCCGCCTTCACCACGCCGTGCCCGCCGCCGAAGTCGCACCAGACGACGTAGACGCGGCTGCTCGAAGGATCGGCAGCCGGGTGCGGATAGCAGTCCACCCGGGCGCTCATGCCCGGCACGCGATTGAAGAGGTCGACCACGTCGAAGGGCGTGCCCCTCAGCGGGTAATCGGTAACCTGTGCGATCGTGATCGGCGCCGTGAAGGTGGTGCCGCCGTCCTTTGAGGTCGCAACTACCTGCAACGAGGGAAGTTTGGGCGAGTCTGCGTTTTCCGTCCAGAACACTTCCACGGTTCCATCTGCGGCGACCGTCATCTGCCCGGTCTCACGGAAGCCCTGTGCGGCATTGCTGTTGGCGGCGCTCACCTGAACCGGCGGCGACCAGCTCACGCCCTCGTCGTCCGAGTGCACCACAGTGAGCTTGACGTTGCCGTTGCCAGCGCACTCCCCGCAGAAAATCGCCACAAAGACATAGACCCGGCCGAAGTGCGGGCTGCCGGCGGTTTTGTCGACGGCGAGCCACTCATGATCGTCGAAGTCTGAGGTCTTGTCCAGCGCGTTGACGAGGGACGGTGCCAGCCAGGTGGTGCCATCGTCGTGCGTCCGGGAGACCGCCATCGCCTCGCTGAAATGCTGATCCGGGTTGATCGGATCGGCGAGGTTCGCGTAGTAAATCGTGACGCCGCAGCTGTAGGCAAACGTTCGCTGATCGGGACAGCGGCTCGGACCTGCGTCCAGGCTGGGATCGCCGCCTGAGGCGCGGCGGATGCCAGCGTTGTCGTACCCGGGGAGGTAGCCTCCACTCCACTTGGCCCCGCTATCGCTGGACACGTAGAACGCCGAGATCTGTTCGCCGGTTGCGAACGGGCAAGGGCTGGCCAGCGCCGCGGTCGTGTCGTGACAGAGGGGGTTGTCCAGTTCGTCGTTGGCGCCCGCCACCAGCACGCCGGTGAGTGGGTCGCGCGTAATCGCCGGCTCGTTCTGCTTATTCTGCGGAAACGCCCGATTGTGGTCGAGATCGACGAGCGAATTTGCCGAGACCGATGGTCCCTGGCGGTTTCCGGCGTCGCCGGCAAGGGGCGGCATCATCGCAAGCACCCCGGCGAACGGCAGCAGAGCGAGCGATAGACGGCGAAGTTTTGGATGTGGCACTGTTGCTCCCTCCCTGAGAAGCTCCCCGGACCCGCTGCCGGACAGTGTAAAGGTTCAGTAAGACTCCGACAAGAGTCCGCTAGACACAAGGAAAGGCGACCCTGACTGATCTACACTTGGTGACCCGATCGTAATGAAGAGGAGGAGCGGTTGAGACGTATCGTCGCCTGGTGCCTGGGTAACCGGCCGGTCGTCATCCTGTTTGCCCTCCTCTTCATGGGAGCTGGGGTCTTCAGCATTTTCCGGCTCAACCAGGAACTCCTCCCCTCCATCGAGTTCCCCAGCGTCTTCATCGTCACCAGCGATCCGGGTGCAAATCCGGCGGTGATCGATCGCGACATCAGCATCCCGCTCTCCAACGCCTTGAACGGCCTTCCGCACGCCCAGCACGTTTTCGCCACGTCGAGCCAGAGCTTCTCGCAGGTCGTGGTCCAGTTCAATGTCGACTCCAACACCAAAGATGACCTCGATGCCGTCAACCAGCGGCTCAGCCAGGTACAGTTGCCGGCCGGAGCCGGCAAGCCCCTGGTGCAAACCTTCTCGTTTAGCGCCGCCCCCAGCATCATCTATTCGCTCGGTGCGGCCGATGGCAACCTGAGCCGCGCCACCCTGGAGGCGCAGACCGTGATTGCGCCCGCGCTGCAGGGGGCTCAGGGTGCCGCGCAGGTCAAAGTTGTGGGAGGCGAGCAGAACGCCGTCACGATCACGCTGGATCCGCTGCGCCTCGGGGCGCGCGGCCTGGCGCCCTTCCAGGTCACCCAGGCGCTGCAGGCGGTGCAGGTTGATCTTCCGGCGGGCCAATCACTCAATGGCAATCGCGTCGTGCCGGTCGAGGTTCTCAGCACGGTGCACACGGCGGCCGACCTTCGCGCTGTGCCCGTCGGCGCGGGGCAGCCCTCAAGCTCCGCACCGCCCTCGATCGTGACGCTGGGCGATGTCGCCACCGTGCAAGAGGCCCCGGCGCCGGTGAACGGCATCGCCCGAACCGATGCGCTTCCCTCCCTCAGCATCCAGGTGATTCGCGATCCGAACGGTAACGCCATCAGCCTGTCGAACGACATCCATTCGAGGGTCGCCGCGCTGCACCTCGACCCCAGTGACCGGCTTTCGCTCATCGAGGACAGCGCCACCGGGATCCGCGCATCGCTCAACGACCTCCTGCTCGAAGGCCTGCTGGGCGCGCTGTTTGCGATTTTCGCGATCTTCCTCTTCCTGCGGAGCATCCGGGCAACCCTGGTCACCGCCGTATCCTTGCCGACCAGCGTCCTGGTGGCGCTGCTCGGCACCGCGATCGGTGGTTTCTCGCTCAACATCTTGACGCTGGCGGGCTTGACGATCGCCGTGGGCCGGATCATCGATGACGCCATCGTCGTCCTCGAGAACAGCTATCGGCATCTGCAGAAAGGCGAGCCGCCACGGCTGGCGGCGTTGAACGGAGCGAGCGAAGTCTCGAAGGCCGTGATCTCGAGCACCTTGACCACGGTCGCCGTGTTTCTGCCGATCGCCCTGGTGGGCGGCATCATCAGCAAGTTCTTCGTACCCTTCTCCATCACGGTCACGATCTCCTTGATCGCGTCCCTCCTCGTGGCGCTCACCCTCATCCCGGTGCTGGTCAGCTTCCTTTTGGAGCGGCGTTCGGCGCCGGCCGCAGGGCGTCGCGACTGGTCACACCGGGTCTACCAACCCATCCTCGGATGGGCGCTTTCGTCACGCTTGACCAAGGCGGCCGTCGTGCTGGCAGCGGTGTTGCTCTTCGCCCTCGCCGTGGGCGCTGTCGCCTCGCCCCTGGTGGCCAAGAACTTCTTCGATTTTGGCAACACGGAGCAGCTGGTCGGTGCGGTAACGCTTCCAGCCGGGACGACGACCGAGGAGACGAGCCAGCAGCTCAAGAGCTTCGAAACCGCGGCGGCGGCCGACCCCGGCGTCAAGCTGGTTCAGGTCACCATCGCCAGCAGCGATTTCGGAGGGTATTCGGCGGGGTTCGAGACCAACCAGGCGCGCCTCTTGCTCCTGGTCAAGGACAAGCACCAGGCCGGCGCGGTGGTTGGCCGGCTACAGCAGAAACTGAACGCGCTCTACGGCGTTGGCAACGGACAGATCCAGACCGCCTCTTTCGGTCCCGGATCCAACCGGTTCGAAGCCCGTGCCAGTGGGCAGGATGCGGAGGCCCTCCGCCAGGCGTCGGACCTGATCGTGGCCAAGCTCCAGCAGGACTCCGAGTTGAGTGACGTCCAGTCCGACCTGGCCGCGGCCAAGCCGCAACTCTCGGTCGACGTCGACCCCAAGAAGGCGTCGGCGCACGGCCTCAGTCCGCGACTGGTGGCCCAGCTGGTCGCGCAGGCCCTCTCGCCCATGTCGCTCGGCAACCTCGGCGGCAGCGGTCCCCCCGTGAGCCTGCGGCTGGATCCGGCTTTCGTGACGGTCGATCGCCTGAGCGACCTGCCCGTCGGAGCCGGGGCCGCCCTCAAGGACGTCGCCACGATTACGAACCAGACCGCGCCGAACAGCATCAACCGGCGCGATGGCACCCGGCTGGTCGCGGTAAGCGCCGTCATCGACGGCACGGATACGAGTGGCATCTCGCAACGAGCGACGGCGTTGGTTCAGTCGGTGCCACTGCCGGCTGGGGTCAAGCTCGACACGGGAGGGACGAGCGAGGAGATCAACCAGTCGTTCCAGTCGATGTTCGAAGCGATCGGGATCGCGGTCGCCATCGTCTTCATCATCCTGGTCATCTTCTTCAGGTCGGTCGTCACCCCGTTCGTGATCCTGGTGAGCATGCCGCTGGCCCTGATCGGGGGCATCGCGGCCCTCCTCGTCACCCGCAGCGCCCTCGGCTTACCCGCGCTGCTCGGGGTGCTGATGGTCTTCGGCATCGTCGTCAGCAACGCGATCCTCTTGATCGACTTCGCCGAGCGCGCCCGAGAGACCCAGTCGACGCACGACGCCCTGACGCTTGCGGGAGCCACCCGCTTGCGGCCGATCCTGATGACGGCGGTCGCCACCGTGGTGGCCCTGCTCCCAGTAGCCGTCGGTCTCAGCACCAGCGGCGGTGGCGGACTGATCTCTCAGTCGCTGGCCGTCGTGGTCGTTGGCGGCCTGATCACCTCCACCGTGTTTACCCTGGTCGTGGTCCCGGTGGTGTACAGCCTGATTGCCCGGCGCGGGCGCGTCGGAGCGATTGCCGCGATTCACGATCTCGATGTCGAGCCGCCCAGCGGCCGAATCGCCTAGCTATCGGCCTCGATCAGGCCCTTCCGGATCGCGTACTTGACCAGCTCGGTGCGGTCGTGCATGTGCAGCTTCTTCATGATGTGATCGCGGTGGGTCTGCACCGTTTTGATGCTGAGGAAGAGCCCGTCCGCGATCTGGCGGTTGGTCTTACCTTCCGCCACCAACCGTAAGACTTCGCGCTCGCGATCGCTGAGCGGCTCGAAGGTCTCCCGCTCAGGGGCGCGCTGTAGGTAATCCGAGACCAGCAGCCTCGCGACCGAAGGATAGAGGTAGGGCTCGCCTTTGCTCGCCGCTTCGATGGCGGCGATCAGGTCCGACGCTGCCGCTTTCTTGAGCACGTAGCCGACGGCACCGGCTTTGAGCGTCTGAAAAAAATATTCCTCGTTGTCGTGCGCGGTCAGGATCAACACCTGGGTCTGCGGGCAGAGGCGGCGAATGTCGCGCGTCACCTCGATACCCGACATCCCCGGCATCGCCACATCGACCACCGCCACGTCCGGACAGCTGGCCCGCGCCAGCCGGATGGCCTCGCGCCCCTCGGTCGCCTCCGCGATTACCTGGATGTCACTCTGCCCGTCGATCACGGCGCGGATCCCGGCGCGGACCAGGTTGTGGTCCTCGACGAGCATCACGCGGATCGGGCGGCGTTCAACCTGCATGGCGGTCCTCCAGTGGTAATTGGGCGACGACCTCCGTGCCGCTGCGCGGCGCCGAGTTGATTTCCAGCGTGCCGCGCAGCAGCGTGGCGCGCTCCCGCATACCGAAGATCCCCAGGCCGGCACGCCCCGGCTCTTCGCGCTCGGGGATGCTTTTAGGGTCGAAACCGACGCCGTCGTCGCGGACGCGCAGCCGGATGTGGCCATCGAGGGTCCGGAGGTCGATGTTGACGTGCGCGGCCCTCGCGTACTTGTTCGCGTTGGTCAGGGCTTCCTGGGCGATCCGGTAGAGCGCCGTCTCGATGGGCGCCGGCAGGCGATCGCGCAATCCGTCGACATGAAGCGAGACCTCCGAGCCCGAGGGCTGCTTGGCCAGGGTTCGCAGGGCCGGCACCAGGCCGAGATCGTCGAGCACTGACGGCCGCAGGTCCTGGGACATCCGGTGCACTTCTTCGAGGGTTTCCTCGAGCGTCCGCTTGACGGCCTCCAGCTGCTGTCGCGCCTTGGCGTCGCCGGTGCGTTCCAACAGCAGGTCGAGACTGATGATCTCGTGGGTCAACGCCTGCCCGGTCTGATCATGCAACTCACGCGCAACCCGCTGGCGCTCGCGCTCCTGCGCCTGCAGGACACGCTGCGCGCTCAGGTGGCGTTCGTGCTCCAGGCGGTCGAGCATGGAGTTGAAGACGGTCGCGATCCGCCGCAGGTCGGGATCGGAGAAATTCGCGTGGACCCGAGGCTCCTCGAGCCCGGGCTGCACCGCACTCATGGTGGACTCGAGCTCTCGAATCGGCTTGAAGGCCAGTCGAAGAATCAGGAAATTCGCCACCAGGATCGCGGCAAGGCCGATCGCGAGCAGGCCCAGCAGGAAGGGCAACCGGGTGCGTCCCGAGAAGTTGAGGGTGATCAGCGGACCACTGATGGCGCCGGCGGCGATGATCACGCTGTTCGCCACCACGACCTTCTGAAACGTGGTGAGATTTCGGTGCCACCACCGTGGGTCCAATGAGGGTCTCACACCTCATTCTAGGCACCGATCCGACGTCGTTTTCGGCAGGGATGAGCGATCAGTTACGGCCGTGGCCCATTCAGGTCTACACCCGATGCCTCGGGCCGTTAAGCGGCCGACACACTGGGTAGAGATAAAACTGCAGACATCGCTCCCTCCCCCTCTTTAGCGGGCCGCTTCCCCAGCGGCCCGCATTTTTTTGCCTCCCTCCGAGGCCGCGGGAAGGTGCGGGAGAATAAGAGCGATGTCCTCGGCTAGCTTTGACTACCAACAGGTCACGCGCGTGACCGCCGGGGCGATCGGCGAGCCGGGCAAGCGCGAGTTCTATCTCCAGCTACGCGCCGGCGGCCAGCTGGTCAGCCTGGCGCTCGAGAAGGACCAGCTGCGCGCGCTGACCGAACGGCTGCAGGAAGTCTTCTCGCGCGTGCCGGTGCCGCCCTCCAGCCGGCTTCCCGACATGGCCCTCGAGCAGCCCATCGCGCCGATCTGGCGCGTCGGGTTCATGACCCTGACGTACAGCCAGGACGAGAAGTCATTCGAGGTCTCGCTCGTGGAGCTGGTCGACGAGGGCGATGAGCCGGCCACCGGTCACTTCGAGGCGAGCCTCACCCAGATGCAGGCGCTCGCCGCCCACGCGGCCGCGCTCATCAGCGCGGGTCGCCCACCCTGCCCCATGTGCGGCGGCCCCATCGACCACGATGGTGGCGTGTGCCCGCGCCTCAACGGGCACCACTAGCGATGGCGCGCGCCGCAGAGTTCCAGGATGGCGCCGCCCAGCAGCGCCTGCTGCGCGAGGGCCGCATCAACGCGCGCGGGCTGATGCCCGATTGCTCCAACTACACGTACCTGGCCCAGGTGCGGGGGGACCACGGCACCGAGACCCTCGCGGTCTACAAACCAGCACCGGGCGAGACACCCCTCGACGATTTCCCTGACGGCACGCTCGGGAAGCGCGAGGTGGCCGCCTACCTGGTCAGCGCCGCGCTCAACTGGCAGGTGGTGCCCTTCACGGTGTACCGGGACGACGGCCCGATGGGACCGGGCTCACTGCAGCAATTCATCGTCGCCGACCTCCGCGAGCACTACTTCTCCCTGATGCCGGCACGCGCCCTGGATTTTCGAAGGCTGGCGGCCTTCGACGTGATCGTCAACAACGCGGACCGAAAGAGTGGCCACTGCCTGCTCGACGGCGAGGGGCATGTCTGGGGCGTCGACAACGGGCTCACCTTTCACACGCTCCCCAAGCTGCGCACCGTCATCTGGGGCCAGGATGCACGACAGTTCGCGAGCGAGCTCGCCGGCACCGCCGGTTGGGTGCGCGCCCTGAAGCAGCTGATCTCGGCCGCGGAGCTACGAGCGCTGGCCCAGCGGGCGCGTCGCTTCGCCGATGAGGGGCGCTATCCGGAGCCCACCTCGCGCTGGGCGTATCCCTGGCCGCTGATCTAACGGAACGATTAGCGCCCGGCGCCAACCGGAAGCCGCAGTCGGCCTGCCTCGGCGGGTAGCTCCTCGTCGAGCCGCCACAGCCAGGCGGGCGCCGCTGGCGGAAGATCGCCGGCAGGTGATTGGCGGTCGTCGCGATCCGGGGGCTCGGGCTGGGGCGTGAGCAGCCGCCAGAGGAGAACGAAGGTTCCTGCAACGAGGGCGAACTTCGCCGTGCCGAACAGTAGGAGGCCGGCGACCTGCTGGTCCTCGAGAGAACGATAGGCGTGATAGAAGAGGTGATGGGAGAGCGCCAGGGTGATACCGGGGATCGTCGGCGGCACGCCGGCGACCATGAGATAGCCGATCTTGGCGATGGGACTCAGCCCATCACGGCGGGCGACGGGCCACCAGAAGAGGAACGCCCCCATCAGGAAGACCGCCTGGGCCGCCTCGCGGAACACCACATTCCTGCTCGCGAAATCGACCACGGCCGGCAGCTGAGATCCGAACAGCACCACGTTGAGGGTCAGCATGCCCACGACCGGGTGGAGCCAGGATGCGGCGCGTCCCGAAAGCATCGGACTGACGCCGTAGGCAAGCAGGGGGATCACGACCGCGAGCACGAGCATCTCCTCGAGCATGTGCACGCTGAGACGCCCGTCGGCAACGTGGCTCAGCGGGGACAGGAGAGCGGCGCAGGACAGCAGCGAACCGGCGTAGAGCGCCGCGCGGTGACGTCGGGCCATGACCCTATTTTGGCTGAGAGGCGGGAGCCGCCGCGTAGCGCGCATAGACCGCGTCCACGAATTCGACGAAACGGTCGGCCAGCGAGGCGCCATCGAGCTGAAGCAGGTTTTCCGCGTTGTCCTCGCCGGCATGCGACAGGTTGTA
>VBFF01000046.1 GCA_005889285.1 Chloroflexota bacterium | reverse complement strand
GATGCTCGAAACTCTAGCATTTGCGCGGTTTCGCCGTATGAAACCTCGAAAATCCAATAGTGCCCGTCCCGTGTACAGTGGCTCACATCGTGCAGAGCGTGGATGAGTATGTCGCCGCGGCTCCGAAGGACAAGCAGGCGACGCTGCGCCGGCTCCGGCGGACCATCAAGGCAGCGGCGCCGAAGGCGTCCGAATCGCTGAGCTACGGCATCGTCGGCTACAAGCTACGCCGCAAGGCTGTCGCCTACTTCGGGTACTGGAAAGCGCATTACGCCCTTTACGGGCTGGGCAGCCGCGTCACCAAGGCCCACGCTGCTGAGCTCAAGCCGTACCTCCAGAGCAAGGGCACGATCCAGTTACCCGCCGACAAGCCACTTCCCTATGCGCTGGTCACAAAGCTGGTCAAGGCACGCATCGCCGAAATCGAAAAGGCCGGCTGAGGCACGCACTTCGTCAGCTGCTGGGCTGGTTCGCCGGTGCCCGGCGCGCCTCGTGGGCTACCGCCTCCAGCACTTCGTCCTGCGCCGGTGGATTGTCGAGCGCGCCAAGGGCTGCGAGGGCCTCGCGCGCCGCCATCTGCTCGGCGTCGCGTTTGGTTCGCCCGCGGCCTTTTCCACTGACGCCGTCGCCGAAGCTCACCTCGGCCGTGTATTCGCGCCGGTGCCCGGGGCCGGAGGCGCCGACGATGTCGTACTGCGGGGTCGACAGGAAGCGCTCCTGAGTGACCTCCTGGAGACGGCCCTTGTAGTTGTCGTCCGGCCATGCCTGCACATCGATCAGGCTGCGGCTGAACAGTTTGTAGGCGGCTCGGTAACCCTGGTCGAGGAAGATGGCGCCGATCACCGCTTCGAAGGTGTTGGCCAGGATCGACTGCAGCGAGCGCGCGCCGGTCTTGTGTGCGCCTTTCCCCAACAGCAGGTAGTCGCCCAGGCTTAGCCGTGAGGCCAGGCGGGCGAGACTCTTGGTGTTGACTACCGAGGCTCGCAGCCGGGTCAGTTCACCCTCATCGGAGGTGAGGTAGGTGTGATAGAGATGCTCGGCCGCGATCAATTCGAGCACCGCGTCGCCCAGGTACTCCAGCCTCTCGTTGTCGGCGGAGCCACTCTCCGGGTGCTCGTTGTTGTAGGAGCGATGCGTCAGAGCCTGGCGTAGCAGCGCAGGCTCGTGAAAGCGGACTCGAAGGGTCCGCTGCAGTTTCTGTAAGGGCTCGTCCGGCTGAGGGAGCTTCGGCTCAGGTGGTGATGCCGAGCTTCTCCTGGACGTAGTCCCAGGCGGCTCCGACGGTTTGAATCTTTTCCGCGTCTTCGTCAGGTATCTCCATCCCGTATTCTTCCTCGAACGCCATGATCAGCTCGACCAGGTCGAGCGAATCCGCGTTGAGGTCGTCGACAAACGAGGCGTCGGGCGTGACTTGCTCGGGCTCCACTCCAAGCTGCTCGGCGATGATGCCCTTGAACTTCTCGTAACTGTTCGCGTCCATCCGACTCCCCTTTTGGCAGTGCGAGTGCGGTCAAATTCTAGACGAAGCCCGGGCCCATCGTCCTAGATTGGCAGACCGCCGTCAATGCCTAAAACTTGACCGGTGATGTAGCCGGCCGCCCGCGAGGCGAGGAAGACGATCGCTGGCGCGACATCGTCCGGCGTCCCGATCCGCGGGATGGCGGCGGCCTGCCGGGCGCGCTCCAGCAGGTCGGCCGGCAAGCTGCTGGTGAGTTCAGTCGTGATGAAGCCGGGGGCGACCGCGTTGACCGTGATGTTGCGGGAACCGACCTCCTTGGCCATCGCCTTGGTCAGCCCAATGAGTCCCGCCTTGGAGGCGCTGTAGTTGGCCTGCCCGGCATTGCCCGCGACACCGGCGAGCGATGACACGTTGACGATGCGCCCGTAACGCTGCTTGAGCATGGGCCGGAGCGCCGCCTTGCTCGCGAGAAAGGCCGCTTTCAGGTTTGTCTGGATGACGATATCCCAGTCGGCCTCACTCATCCGCATCACCAGCGTGTCCCGGGTGAGCCCGGCGTTGTTGACCAGCACATCCAGCCGGCCCCACTGTTTGACGACCGCCTCGACGGCGACGCCCGGGGCGGCACTGTCGGCGAAGTCGGCCTGTACCGCCATCGCCTCGTGCCCCGCATGGGAGAGTTGCTCGACCAGGGAGTCGGCCTCGGCCTTGCGGCTCTTGTAGCTGATCGCCACCCTTGCTCCGGCCTCGCCAAACAGCAGCGCGGTGGCACGACCGATGCCGCGGCTGCCTCCGGTCACGAGGACGACCTGCTCAGAAAAGGCGTCAGGCATGGTTGGTCTCGAGCAGGGTATTCATGCTGGTGAGATCCTCGACATTGTGGACCACCGCGCCGGGGAGAATCTTCTTGACCAGCCCGGTGAGCGTCCGCCGCGGACCCACTTCAATGTAGGTGTCCGCACCGAGCTGCTGCAAGCGCTGGATCGACTGAGTCCAGCGCACCGGGCCGGTCAGCTGGCCCACCATCAGGCGGCGGACCTCCGCCGGATCCTGATGGACCTGCGCATCGGCATTGAAGACCTGGGGGCGGCGCAAGACGCGCAGCGGAAGTTTCTCCCAGGCGGCGGCGAACACCTGGGCGGCGCGCGCCATCAGCGGTGAATGGAACGCCCCGCTGACCGGCAGCCGCACCAGGCGTTTTGCCCCGGCCTCCTCCAGCCGGGGGCTGACCGCGGTCAAGCCGGCCTCGCTTCCCGAGATCACCACCTGGCCCGGCGCATTGTAGTTGGCGACGACCACCTCTCCCCCGCTGTCCGCACAGGCCTGTTCGACGGCGTTGTCGGGGAGACCGAGCACGGCGATCATGCCGCTGGCTCGGGGAGCCGCGACGGACATGGCGGCGCCTCGGGCGCGGACGGCGGCGAGCGCATCCAGGGGATCGAGCGCCTCGGCCGCCACCAGGCCGGCAAACTCGCCCATGCTGTGACCCGCGACCAGCGCGGGACGATACTCGCGGGCGCTCATCAGTCGAAGCAGCGCGATGCTGTGAAAGAGGATGGCCGCCTGGGCATTCTCGGTCGCCTGCAGGTCGGCCTCGGGTCCGTCCAGCATCAGGCGCTCAAGGGGCAGGTCGAGGCGGTCCTCAGCTTGACGAAGGAAGTCGCGCGAACCAGGATCACGCTCCAGCAGGTCGCGGGTCATCCCGACGAATTGGGCGCCCTGGCCTGGAAACAGGAAGGCGACGGTGATCGGTAAAACCTAGTCGGTCTTGATGACTTCGCGCCCGTCGTAGTAGCCGCAGTTACGACAGATGGCGTGCGGCCGCTTCGGCTGGTGGCACTGCGAGCACTCGACCAGCTGGATGCGCTTTATCGCGAGATGGGCGCGGCGCTCGCCCTGGCGGGCGTGGGCGTACCGGGTCTTTGGGAGAGCCATGAGCAGCCCATTATAAGGGCCTTCCTGGCTAGCGGCCGCTGACGACCTCGACTTCCCTGGCGGACCGGGCGGCCGGCGTCCGGAGCGCCTCGACGCCTTTCTTGACGGTGGCGACCGTCCGCAGCAGTTGGCTCTCAAGGTTCTGCATGACCTCCGAGGCGTAGCGGTCCGCGGCCCGGCGGGTCTCCTCGGCCTTCGTGGTGGCCTCCTTGAGCATGGCGTCGGCCTGCTTCTCGGCACGCTTGACCAGGTCGTGCTGGCCGATCATGGTCTGGGCACGCTCCCCGGCCTTGCTGACCGTCCTCGCCGCCTCCGCTTGCGCCTCGGAGAGCAGGCGTTGTTGCTCCTGGAGGGTCCAGCGGGCTTGCTTGATCTCGTCCGGGAGGCTCAACCGCAGCTCGTCGATGCAGGCCAGCACCTCTTCCTGGTCGACGACAACGGTGCGCGTCAGCGGAATCTGCCGGCTGTGGCCGATGAGGTATTCGAGGCGATCGATGGCTTCATGGATGTTCATGCGTGTGCTCCCTTGCTGAGACGTTGCTTGAGCGGTCCGACGACGTTGGCGGGGACGAATTCTGTGATGTCGCCACCGAACTCGGCGAGCTCTTTGATCAAGCTGGAGCTGAGAAACAGATGGCGCAGGCTGGTGGGGATGAAGACGGTCGTGACGTCGGGCTCCAGCCGGCGGTTCATCAGCGCCATCTGGAACTCACTCTCGAAGTCTGACACGGCGCGGAGTCCGCGAACGATGACGCGGGCACCAACCTGGCGGGCAAAGTCGATGGTGAGACCGCTGAAGGTGCTGACCTCGACGCCGGCACGGTCTCCGAGACTCTCCTTGATCATGGCGACACGCTCGTTGCTCGTGAAGAGCGGCCGCTTGTTCGGATTCTCGAGGACGGCGATGACGACCCGGTCGAAGATGCGCGCGGCGCGGTCGACGATATCCAGGTGGCCGTGCGTGAGTGGGTCGAAGCTGCCGGGATAGAGGGCGGTGATCACGCGTACCTCAAAAAGGTGAGGCGCGTAGTGCCGTAATCGCGTTCGCGCACCTGCGTGAGTCGCTGCAGCGGCGGCATGGCTTGGGTGCGATGGTGCTCGACCACGAGCAGTGCCTGGTCGCGCAGCGGGGCGCGGTCCAGCGCCTGGAGCGCGGCGGTCAAGGTCACGCCCTCACGGTAGGGTGGGTCAACAAGAAGAAGGTTGTAGGAGCTGAGGTCGGCGGTGGGCGCCCTCAACCACTCAATGGCGTCGGCGCTGACCACGTCGCCCTGCTGGGCGAAGCCGGTTGCGACCAAATTCTCGGCCACGATAGTAGCACAGCCTCGGTCGCGTTCCACAAATGTTGCCCACGCGGCGCCGCGAGAGAGTGCCTCGATGCCAAGCGTGCCGGCGCCGGCGAACAGATCCAATACACGCGCACCGCGTATGCTGTCGCCGATGATATTGAACAAGGCCTCGCGCACCAATGACGTGGTGGGACGCACCGACCGCCCCGGCGGGGTCTTGAGGAGACGACCACGACTGGTCCCCGCCGTGACGCGCGTGGCCGCTCCGGACATCTCATGAGTAAAGCAGGCCATGCCGGCGCGGCGGCTGGCCGTTCCAAAGGAGCCGCGACATAGTCGTCGTCGACGCCCTCCTCGGCATTGTCCTGGTTGTAGGGCTTCCGCTCGCCGCCGGGATGACGGTCGGTCGCATCCTGACGATGTTGCTGGGGCGGAGGTCGCCCAGCGCACCACCACCGAAGATCAGTCCAGAGCGAACACCTGACGATACGCCGCAAGCTGGCGGCGGAGCGCCGGCTCGCCGTCCAAGGCCAGGTCGCGGTCCAAGAGGCGGACGGCCTCGCTCTGGGCGTCGCTGATCAACACCGCGTCCAGCAGGCTCGCCATCTTGAAGTCCTTGCCATGCTGACGGTAACCCGCCAGGTCACCCCAGCCGCGTAGCTCGAGGTCGATCTCCGCGAGGTCGAAGCCACTTCGGTTGGTGACGACGGCCTGCAGGCGCTTGAGGGACTGGGGATCCTCGGCATCGGTGAAGAGGAAGCACCAGGACTCCTCCATTCCCCTTCCGACGCGGCCGCGGAATTGATGCAGCTGCGCCAGGCCGAAGCGATCGGCGCCCTCGATCATCATCACCGTGGCGTTGGGAATGTCGATGCCGACTTCGACCACCGAGGTGGAGACGAGGATCGCCACATCGCCCCGTTGGAATCCGGCCATGACCGCTTCCTTTTCGGCCGATTTCAAACGCCCGTGGAGTAATGCGATGCGGGACACCAGCTCGGGAAAGACGTCACGCTGCAACTTCTCGAGCTCCTGGGTGGCCGACCGGACACCCAGCTTGTCCGACTCCTGGATCAGCGGGCAGATCACGAACACCTGGCGGCCGGCGTTGACCTGCTTGCGGATGAAATTGTAGGCATCGGCCCGCTTCTCGGGCGGCACCATCCGAGTTTTGACCGGTTGGCGCCCGGGCGGCATCTCGCCAAGGATCGAGATGTCGAGATCACCGAAGAGGGTTAGCCCGAGGGTGCGCGGAATCGGCGTGGCGGTCATCGACAGAAAGTGCGGGGTGCGCTCCGCCTTCTGCCGGACCGCCAGGCGCTGACCGACACCGAAACGGTGCTGCTCGTCGACGACGGTCAGCGCCAGGTTCTTGAACTGGACGCCCTCCTCGATGAGCGCATGCGTCCCGATCAGCACCGGGAGGTCTCCCTTGGCCAGCGACGCGAGCATCGGTTTTCGTGCCGCGGCCGGCGTGCTCCCCACCAGCAGCCCGACATCGATCTGGAACGGTCCAAGCAGCGATTGGATGACATCGGCATGCTGGCGCGCCAGAATCTCGGTGGGGGCCAGCAGCACGGACTGGAAGCCGGCCCGCGCGACGTGATGCATGGTCATCGCCGCAACCACGGTTTTCCCCGATCCGACATCGCCCTCGAGCAGCCGATTCATCGGCTGGGGGCGGGCGATATCCTGCAGGATCTGCCAGGCGGCGACCCGCTGCGCGTTGGTGAGCTGGAAGGGCAGGGCTTTGACGAAGCCGCGTGCGGTCGGCTCATCGAAGGGAACCGACTGCGCGGTCAGCGCCTTCCGTACCCGCTTGGCGAGTTGCGCGGCCAGCTGCAAGACGAACATCTCCTCGAAGGCGAGCCGCTCCCGGGCGCGCTCGAGCGACTGCGGCGAGTCTGGAAAATGCACCTGCCGCACGGCCGCCGCGCGAGACAAAAAGCCACGCCGTGCCAGCAGTTCCGATGGGAGGAACTCTTCGAGCTCGTCGGCGTATTGGAGAAGCGATTGGATCTTCGCGCGCAGCCATTTCGAGGTCAGCCCCTCGGTCTCCGGGTAAATCGGGACCAACCGCGCCGCGTGTTGGGGGCGAAGCGACACCTTTTCGTGATCGGGGTTCTTCATCACCAGCCCGCCGTTGAGGTCGGCTTCACCGGCCACAAAGATCTCATCGCCTTTCTGCAAGCTCTTGGCCAGCCATGGTTGGTTGAACCACACGACTCGCAACGTTGTCCCGGAATCGTCGCCGAGGACCGCTTCCGTCAGTCCCATCCGCTTGTACTTGGTTTGGCGGGCACCAATGTCGTAGATCCGGCCGCGAACCGTTGTCTTGACCCCCGGACGCACGAAGGCGATCGGTGTGATGCTCGAAAAATCTTCGTAGCGACGCGGGAAGAACAAGAGGAGGTCACGGATGGACACGATGCCGAGGCGTGCCAGCTTGGCCTCGGTCTTATCGCTGACACCGGCAAGGACCGCGACGGGGTCGTCCAGGGACGGGCCCCGCACCACGCGAAGCCGCGGTGGGCTCACGCGACCAGGTAGGTGAAGCCGATCACGCCGGGACCGGTGTGCGTCCCCAGGACGGCACCGATCTCGGTTAGCAGGATGTCCAGGCCCGGATAGCTCGCGGCAACCCGTTCGCGGAGCTGCTCCGCGTCCGCCGGCGCGGCGCCATGCATGATGGCCAGCTGGCTGACGTGGCCGTCCCGCTCGAGCAGCTCCACGAGCCGGCTCAACGCCTGCGGCCGCCCACGCGCCCGTCCGAGGGGAACGACCTCGCCGTCTTTGAGCTGGAGGATCGGCTTGACGTTGAGCAGTGATCCGAGCAGGGCACGAGCATGCCCGATCCGGCCACCACGCTCGAGGTAGGTCAAGGTGTCGACGACGCAAATGACGCGCGCCTTGGGCACGAGCGCGCGCAGGCGCTCCGTGATGGTGGCACGGTCCTTTCCGGCCCGCGCCAGTTTCGCCGCCTCGAGCGCCATGAAGCCGAGCGCCATCGAGGTGGTGAGGGAATCGACGACGTCGATTGCCTTCTCATCGACGGCTTTGGCCGCCATCAGGGCTGAGTTGTGGGTCCCCGAGACTTTGCTGGAGAGATGAACCGACACGATGTCGTCGCCGTTCTGGCGGAGAGTGCGATAGGCCTCTTCGAAGACGCCCACGGCCGGCTGCGAGGTGCGGGGCAGCTGGGCCGAGGCTTTGAGGCGGCGAAAGAATTCGTCCGTGGTCAGGTCGACGTGGTCACGGAAGACCTGGTCGCCGAAATGGACGTTGAGCGGCACAACGGTGATGCCGGCGGCCTGCTGTTGCTCTTTGGTCAGGTCCGCGGTGGAATCCGTGACGATCCGGACCACCACTGGAGTATAGCCAGCAGTTCGCGCCGATCACGGCCAGGCAACGGGCCCGTTTCGTTAGGTTGTGCGCAGCAAAGCTTGGTAAATCTATAGCTGCGATGTCGCTCCCAGGACAAATCGCGCTCAGCTCACGCCTGCGCGCCGCCTTCACCCCGGTCGCCTCCGTCGCGATGCCAGCCCGTCCATCACTCAGCGCCCAGCTGAGTCAGGCCCTCATCCTCGGTGGGCTGATCGGCTTCCAGGCGCTCGACTCCCTTACCACCCACCTGGGGCTCGCCCTCCAGCATGAGGAGCTCAACCGCCTCATGGCTCCCATCATGGCCACCCGAGGCGAGCTCGTTGCCTACGCGATCAAAGGAACCGCCCTAGCCGTTCTGCTTGCCGTCCTGATGCTGATGCACCGGCGCACGCCACGGGTCTGGCAGGCGTACCTCGTCGCCGGCTGGCTCAGCGCCGCCGCTGTGGTGGCGAACGTCGTCCAGCTGCTGGTCTAGCCCTGGAGGACCTCGCGCAGCTTGACCGCGAATTCCGGGGCATGGCTCTCGAAGCCCCCGTGCGCGCCCGGGAAGACGACGGCTTCGGTTCCGAGCCGCGCGGCCAGTCGCAACCCGCCCTCGTGTGCCAGCTCTCCCCGCGAGGCGTCGCCAACCGCCGGGACGATCCGCGACGAGCCGGCCTTCAAGGCGTTAAAGTCGGGCTCGTAGGCGGCGATGGCGAGGAAGTAGCGCCCGAGCCAGAACTCCATGTTCCGCTGAAACTGCGCCATCGCCTCGCGCATTTCCGGCGTGGGCTCGCCAGGCGGCGGCGGTGGCGGGCCGCCGCGGATGCGGGTTTGCGCCATGAATTTCTGCATCGCCGGCCCGATCCCGGCGGTGCGGAATGTGTGAACGATCTCTGCCATCGCCGCCCGCTCGCGCGCCGGATCAGCCAGGAGGGCCGGCGCGGGCGGTTCGTGTGACACGAGGGTGCGAACCTGTTCTGGATGTCGAGCAGCCAGCTCGAGCCCGATGACGGCGCCGCCGCTGCTAGCGAAGACGTCGGCCGGTTCCTTGGCGGTCTCCGACAGGAGCCGGTGAACGTCGTCGGCGAAGATCTCCACAATCCGTTCGTCCTGGAGGGGGCCGTCGAGCGTGCTGTGCGAGAGGCCGCGCGGGTCATAGGTCACCACGGTGTAGTGCGATGCCAGCGGTGGCGCGATATTCCGGAATGCCCCCGCGTCGGCCGGCCCGCCCGGCATCATCAGCAGCACGGGACCCGATCCGCGAACCTCGTAATACAGCGTCGCGCCCGGAACGTGTAGCTTCACTCGACGGCCACGATATAGGGATAGAGTGCCTGCTCGCCCGATTGAAGCTCAACCGACGCCCTGGGGAACTGTTTGGCCACGGAGGTGACCAGTGCCTCCCGCTCGGCTTCCGGCGCGTCGACGCCGGCGTAGATCGTCACGGTCCCTACCTTCGCGGCGTCGATGCGCGTGAGGACATCCTTCACGACCTTGTCCGGCGCTTCACCGGCGACCACGATGCGATCGTTGAGCAAGCCGATCACATCGTTTTCGGCGATTTTCAGGCCGTCCACCTCGGTCGCCCGCACCGCACGGGTCACCTCGATCGTCTGGACCTGGCTCAGCGCGTGCGACATCGCGCTGGCGTTGGCCTCCAGGTCGGCGCTGAAGTCGAAGGCGAAAAGCGCCGCGATCCCTTGCGGCAGGCTGCGAGAGGGCACCACCCGGACGCGCTTGCGGCTCAGCTCCGCCACCTGTTGCGCGGTCATGACGACATTGCCGTTGTTGGGCAACAGCAGGACGTCATCCGAGGGAACCGATTCCACCGCGGCCAGGATGTCCTCGGTTGAGGGATTGACGGTCGGGCCGCCGCCCACGACGGAGTCGACGCCGAGGCTCTCGAGGATGCGGCGGAAGCCGTCGCCGCTCGCCACGGCGACGAGTGCGAGGTGCTTGGTGCTGGCCGGCCGGCGAATGCTGTCACCCTGAAGCCGGTGGTGCTGCGACGACATGTCGTCGACTTTGAGCCGGCTGAGCCGGCCGACCCCGCTCGCGTAGCTGATCACGACCGCCGGCTCCTGGGTGTGGACGTGGACCTTGATCGCCGATTCGTCACCGACGACCAGCGCGGATTCGCCGTGACGCTGGATTTCGGCTCGCACGTCATCCACGGCGAGCCCATCGCCGTTGATGATGAACTCGGTGCAATATCCCCACCCCGCGGCCGGCGCCTCCACCGCTTTCGGCCGCGCGCGCTGGGTCGCGGGGCGCTCGAAGCTCTGCAGGGCTTCGCCGCTCATGCGCTTGAGGAATCCTTCCAGGATCAACTGGAGCCCGAATCCCCCGGCATCGACCACGCCCGCCTGCTTGAGGATGGGTAGCTGGTCCGGTGTCCGCTCCACCGCCGCGGCGGCAGCGGTGCAGGCGGCGCGAACGACGTCGGTCAGGTTGGTGGTTTTCGCCGCCTCCGCTTCCGCGCCGGCAGCGGCCTCGCGGGCCACGGTCAGCATGGTGCCCTCGGTCGGCTTGATCACGGCCCGGTAGGCCACGTCCGCTCCCTCGCGAAACGCGTTGGCCAGCCCGCGCGCGTCCACCGCCGGTTTGCTGCCGATGCCGACGCAGAAGCCGCGCAAGATCTGGGAGAGAATGACCCCCGAGTTTCCCCGCGCCCCCATGAGCGCGCCATGCGACGCCCGCCGAGCGGTGCGCGAAAGGTCGGCATCGTCGACATCGCGGATGTCTTCGACCGCTGACTGCAAGGTGAGGAGCATGTTGGTGCCGGTATCGCCATCCGGAACCGGAAAGACGTTCAGGGAATCGACCTCGTCGCGGTTGACCGTCAGCCAGGCCAGCGAGCCGAGCAGGGCCTCCCTGAACAGACGTCCGTCGCATTCGGTGATGGGCATGGCCGCGGCGCCGGTCAGGCTCGGGATTTCAGCCGCCGCCACTCCCGCTGACGTGGATCCCCTGGACGTTGACGTTGACTTCCACGACCGGGAGACCGAGGGTACGCTCGACCGAATAGCGGACCGCATTCGAGAGGTTGTTCGCGACCTCCGAGACCCGTGTGCCGTACTCGACGATGACGTAGAGCGAGACGGCCATCCCATCCTCGCGTACTTCGACCTCCACGCCGCGATGCAGTTTGTCGCGATGCAGGCGCTCCGCCAAACCGTCGCGCAAGCCACGAGCAGCCATGGCGACGACGCCGTAGCAGCCGGCCGCCGCATGCCCGGCGATGGTGGCGACCACATGGCGCGACACCTCGATCCGCCCGAGGTCTCTGGCCTGGATCAGCGTCCTCGGCGGCTTCCCGGTGCGTGACGGGTTGGCCTTCGTCTTTGAGTCCATCGTGTGCTACTATGTGACGCTGATTTCGCCTCAATCATACGCGATGTTCGGGGAGGCGCCGAAGAAACCAACACCATGGCACAACGCTGCGCAATCTGCGGAAAGGGGCCCCAATACGGGCACAACGTGAGTCACTCGAAGGTGCACACGAAGCGCCGCTTCATGCCTAATTTGCACAAAGCCCGGGTGACGATCGAGGGTCGAACCCAGACCGCCCTCGTCTGCACCCGCTGTCTTCGCACCCAGGCCAAGTCGGCCTAGTCCGCAGCGCATCGCCGGCAGTCGCCGGTTTTGGCGCACGGTCGAGTTGCAGTGATTGCCAGCATGCAAAAACCGCCGCAGCTCCTTCCCACGAAGCTCGAGGATGCGCAGGCGCCTGGCATCAGGTACCGCATCGACGGTGAGTTGGTGCCCGTGCTCCATACCTGGCTCGACGGGACCGTGCCGGTGTACTTCGAGCACCACGTCGTGCTCTGGAAAGATCCAGCCCTGAATGTCGGCATTCGCGCCATGAAAGGCGCCTTCAAGCGGATGGTCGCCGGCATGCCGATCTTTCTCACCGAGGCCCAGGGTCCGGGTGAGATCGCCTTCTCGCGTGACGGCGCGGGCCATCTCTTTCCCCTCCACCTGATGCCTGGAAGCGCGGTGCTCGTTCGCGAGCATCAGTTTCTGGCGGCGACGGGAAATCTTGATTACACCTTCAACCGGGTAAAGGGTGTGAGCAACATGCTCCTAGGCTCGACGGGATTCTTCGTCGATCGCTTCAGCGCGAGCCACCAGGAAGGTGTCCTCTGGCTGCACGGCTACGGCAACGTTTTCCAGAAGGAACTGGCCTAAAAC
>VBFF01000103.1 GCA_005889285.1 Chloroflexota bacterium | reverse complement strand
AATGACCGGAATCGCATCGTGATAGACGGTATGCGTGGGGTGCTACGCGGTTAGCTCTAACGTGAGCCCGCCGTAGCGGGCTCGAGGTCGGCAACGGCGGGGATGAGCTTTTCGCCGATCATCTCAAGCCGTTTTAACTCGTATGGCTTCGGCACGTGGCCGATCACGCTCTGGATGCCCATGCCGGCGAGCCACTTGAGGCCGCCGATCACCTTGCCAAGGTTTTCGCCGTTGTCGCCCAGGTCGAACGTGAACAAGGAGGTCTTCTCGATGTCGTCGTAGTTGCGGCCGACGGCCTGGCAGTGCTCGCGCAGGATCTCGAGCTTACGCGGGATTTCGGGAGTGGGGAAGAGGTTGCAGGCATCGGCATACTGGGCGACCAGCCGCAGGGTTTTCTTCTCGCCGCCGCCCCCGATCAGGATGGGTGGGTGCGGGCGCGTGAGGGACTGCGGAGAGTTGAGCGGGCGCTCGAGCTGGTAGTGCTCGCTGCGGAACGGCTTTTCGCTGCCGCGTTTGCCTTCCCACATCTGCTGGCAGATCTGGAGTGTCTCCTCGAGCCGCTCGAACCGCTCCTTGATTGGCGGGAACGGAATGCCGAGGCCGCGGCTCTCCGCCTCGTTCCAGGCGGCGCCGATGCCCAACCAGGCGCGACCGCCGGAGAGGACATCCAGTGTGGTGACCGTCTTGGCGAGGATGCCGGGCTGGTGGTAGACCACGCCCGTCACCATGGTGCCGAGCTTGGCGCGCTTGGTGACCGCGGCGATGTAGCTGAGCGCGCTATAGCCTTCGAGCATTTCGTGGTGTTCGGGGCCGTTCATGCGGATCTGCCAGAAGTGATCCATCACCCAGATTGAGTCGAAGCCGGCCTGATCCGCGGTGCGCGCAATGTCGGCCAGCGTGCTACCGAGCTTGGCCGGCCCCGCCGGCCAGGTGAAATCAGCGATGTCCAGTCCGAGCTTCATGGCGCCTCAAAGGAGAATATCAGTGAACGCCATGAAACCGATCCTTTGCATACGGAATGATCGTGACGACACCCTTGGCATCACCGCCGGGGCGTTGGCAGAGGTCGCCGTTCCACTCGTCCGCCTTGACGCCTTCGAGGCCAGTGCCCGCTGGCCGGAGCTGGAGGAGATCGGCGGGCTCATCGTCTTCGGCGGCGAGATGAATGTTGACGAGACCGAACAGCATCCGTACTTGCTCACCCAACGAGATCTGATGCGCCGGGCAGTGGACGCCGGGTTGCCGGTGCTCGGTATCTGCCTCGGCGCGCAGATGCTGGCCCGCGCCCTCGATGCCAGGGTCTACCGAGCGCCGGTCCGCGAGCTCGGTTTCAAGACGGTGCGCCTCACCGCTGTGGGACAGGGCGACCGCTTGTTGAGCGCGTTCCAGACCGGTGATCGAGTCTTCCAGTGGCACGAGGACACCTTCGATCTCCCCGCCGGTGCGGAACTGTTGGTGACCGGCGATGAGGTGCCCCATCAGGCCTTCCGTTTCGGCCGCAGCGCGTGGGGGGTGCAGTTTCATTTCGAGGTGGATGCCCGGGGGGTCGAGGCCTGGTTGCGGGTCGCCGAGCCCACGCTCAGCCGGGACTGGAAGCGGTCGGCGGACGAGATCCGCGATGAGCTGCGAATGTACCTGGACGCGCAGCAGCAGCGGTCCCGGGCGCTACTGGCGGGGTTCGCTCAGCATGTCGGGTCGTTCGGGCTGCACGGCCAGGTAACTGAGTAAGAAGCCGATCGCACCGGACACCAGGATCGATCCCAGCCACAGGTTGAACGGCCAGTTGATGCCGCGTGTCATCTGCAGGGCGACGAGATACAGGGAGGACACGCCGACCGGCCCCATGAAGGCGGCGACCCGCAACGGGATGACCCGCCGTGGTCCCGGCCTGAGCCATCTCGTCACCACGTCCGCCAGCAGCCCACCGACGATCGCGACCGCGATCAGGTCGAAATTCTGTTCCAGCGACCCCAGCAACGCGCCGTTCAGTCCCGCGATCAGCGCGATGCTGCCGAAGGGCAGCGTGAAGCGGCTGAGCAAGTAGAGGATGACGCCGGTCAGTAAGGCGGTCTGCACCATGATGCCGAGAATGCCGAGCTCTTGCGCGTAACGGGCGCTGGCGGGCAGCACCTCGCTCGCCGGCCAGGTGTTGACGAGGGGCTGGTCGAACTGGTCGAAGAACGTGAAGGTGGAGAGCAGCAGCGTCGCCGAGATCACGGCTGTCCATGGGGCACGCAGCCCGGGCCGCTTCCAGGCGGCCCGCAGCGGACCGGTCACGATCAGGCCAAGGGCCGCCATCAAGAGCAGATGCGGTGGGCTGATGAGCGCCTGGAGGCTGACCTCGATGCCGAAGCGGAGGTGCCAGAACATGTCGATGACGCCGCCAAGTCCAAAGAGCGCGCACCCAACAAGCGAGAGCCCGTATCCCGTGGGCAGCATCCGATCGGGCTCGTTGCCGCGAGCCTGGTTGCGCAATGCGGTCGTCGCCAGGAAGATCAGCAGCGCCAGCATCCCGGAGTAGAGGACGGCGTGCCATGGGGTAAAGAAGGTCTCCAGCTTTGTCAGGTGGCGGTGGGCCCAGGCGTCCAGGTAGGCACCCGCCATCAGCCAGATGGACAGCGCAACCACGGTCCCCTCGAAACCACGAGGCGGAAGCACGGATCCGCGATCGTGAATCAGCTCGAAGGCCAGCGCCCGGGTCTTGATCAGCGGTCAACTCCTTCGCAATCAGTAAATTCCGTGACGACAACGTCCGGCTTCGGCCATAGGCTGCGGCTGTGGATCAAGAAGAGCAGCTTCTCGTCGAGCGGGCGAAGGTTGACCCCGATGCCTTTGGCGTTCTCTACGACCGGCACCTTGCCGGTGTCTACCGTTACGTCTACGCACGCCTCCATAACGCGGCAGCCGCCGAAGACGTAACGGCCGAGGTTTTCATCAAGGCGTTGCGCAACATCAGCCGCTACCAGGCTCGCGGGCGGCCCTTCGCCTGCTGGCTCTACCGGATCGCCGCCAACGCGGTGGCCGATCACTTTCGCCACGAGCCCGAGAGCCGCGAACTCCCGGAGGGATTGCCGGACCGTGACGCCCAGGTGGAGACCTCGGCGATCCGCCACCTCGAGGTGGACGACATCTGGCGGCTGGTGGCACGCTTGCCTCGGCAGCAGCGGCTCGCGATGCGGCTGCGTTTCGGCGAGGACCGCAGCCTCAAGGAATCGGCGCAGATCATGGGGAAATCCGAGCCGGCGGTAAAGTTGCTCATTTATCGGGCGGTCGGTCGCCTCCGTTTGGAGACTGCTCATCACGCGCGCGCGCCAATGCCATCAGCTCTCGCTGTGAGTTGATGCCGAGCTTGCGAAAGATGTGCTGGAGGTGAGTTTCGATCGTGTTGACACTCACGATGAGCTGGGCGGCGATTTTCGCCGCTTTGACTCCTCGCTCGGCCAGCGCGCGGACCCGCAGCTCGGCGTCGGTCAGCGCGTCCGGCTCCTCGCGGCGATTGCTTTGCCGCCCGTGCGCTAGCGTGAGCTCGGCGCGGGCTTTCTTCGCCCAGCCCTCCGCGCCGCATCCCTCCGCGAGCTCCAACGCGCGTCGCAGGAGCGGCCGCGCCGCCCGGTCCTGGCCCGATCGCCGCAACTGGGCGCCCAGCCGGTAGCGGAGGCGCGACTCCAGCAACGGCATCCCGCTCTCCGTCGCCAGGCCGATCGCCTCGTCGAGGAGGCGGCGGCTCGCCGGCGGATCGCTCTTCTCGATGAACGCCGCCCGGCTGCCGAGGGCGACGACGCGTGGAAAGCGGCAGGGCAGGCGCCCCTGGCGTCCCCGACGCGACCACCGTAAAGGTAGGCCGCAATGGCGTCGCCCGACCAGGGGACGATGCACGGCTCGAGTATCTGCAGGTGGTCGGCGAGGACCCGCAGCCGATCGAACAGCGCACAGGCGTCCGCGGTCCGACGGTCGTGCATCGCCAGCACCGCCTCCGTGTGGAGCAGCCACAAATGCCCGGCCCACTGGTCGTCCGGCTCGGCAAGTGCGGTTGCCTGCCGCTGCCACTCCGCGGACTCCTCCATTCGCCCCATGTCGGCGAGCGTGTAGGCATGGATGATGGCCGCCCAGAACGCCCGCTCCGGCGCGAGGTCGGCCAGCATGGTAGCGCGGTCGGCGAGCTCGAGCGCCTCGCGCAGTCTGCCGGTCCGGATGCAGGTGTCGCCGTGCATGACCGCGACCGCCGCGATCGCCACCGGCAGCCCCATCCGCTCGGCCGCCTGCATGCCGATCTCATAGGCACGCGTCGCGTCGGCGAAGCGCTCGGTCCACTTCGCCATGTTTCCGTACGTTCCCAGGGTTCCCCAGCTCCAGGCGAAGTCGGTGGTATCGGCCTCCGGGTTGGCCAGTGCCTCGCGAACCGCACCCTCGAGCACAGTGATGCCGGCCGGGTCACCGCCGACGAAGGCGCTAAACGCCCAGGCGGTGTCGGCCCGCAACCGGAGCCGCGGCGAACTCTCGGTGGCGAGCTCCCGGGCCTGTTCCAGCAGGGGCGTCGCCAGTGCCGGGCCTCCGCTGGGCCAGGCGATGAAGGCCGCGTCCAGCAGTGCCCGCACCGCTTCCGACTGGTCCGAGCGAAGCGCGGTGGTAACTGCCTCCTTGAAGGCGTCGGCGGCTTCTGCGTGCGCACCCCGAGTAAAGAGCGCCCGGCCGAGGATTCGCTGGCCGGCGATCCGCTGCGGATCCGTCAGGTCGGACAGGTCGAGCAGACGACGGGCCGCGGCAATCGCCCCGCGTCCGTCGCCACTATCGAGCAGCGCCTCGCCGAGGTCGAGCAGCAGGGCGGCATCCGCGCGGGAGCCGGCGAGCCCGGCGGCCGCCTCGAGGCGCTGTTTGGCTCGGGCGATTGCTCCCTCGCGGAGTGCGGTCCGGCCGGCGAGCGCCAGCACGCGGATCGCGTCCGGGTCACCGATCGCTCCCGAGCGGGCCGCGTGTTCGGCCGACTCGTCGGTGTCGGCCCCCGCGGCAACCAGCAGACGAAAGGCACGCGCGTGCCAGCGCGCCCGCAGGGGAGCCGGAATCTCGTCGTAGACCAGCTGCTGCAGCAGGGGGTGGGCAAACTGCGCCCAGCCGGGTGTGCTGGTGTCGAAGACGCCTCCCCGACACAGGGCCTCGAGTGCCCGATCGCCGTTTTCCTCGGACAGCTCGGCCATTGCGGTCGCGATCATCGGCCGGAAGCGGGTTCCGAGCACGCTCGCCGCCTGCGCGTAACGCATGCCTTCAGCGGCGACGTCGGTGAACCTGGCGCGAAGCAGGGCATTCGTCGCGGGCGCTCCGTCACTGTCGGCCTCGGGCAACCCTTGGCCGCGGCGCACGCTGCTCGCGATCTGCTCGAGCAGCAGCGGGTTTCCCGCGGCCATC
This sequence comes from Chloroflexota bacterium, assembly GCA_005889285.1. Taxonomy (GTDB): domain Bacteria; phylum Chloroflexota; class Dormibacteria; order CF-121; family CF-121; genus CF-13. Next base: position 1,983 of record VBFF01000103.1, on the reverse strand, counting down.
GCGGCGGCGCGTTCCGCGGACGGCCCCGAGATCGTGGTACCGGCCCGCTCGTTCAACATCTCGGCGGCGGCGCCGGCGGTGAGCGGCATCAGTTGCTCGACGGTGGCATCACCGTTCGTGACCAGCGGCGCCAGCATGTTGAGCGCCGATGGGGGCCACGGCCGCAGGGTCCCAATCAGGGCGATCGGCAGGCTGCCGATCCGCCGGCAGATGAAGGACAGCAGCGCCAGGGAGTCCTCGTCCGCCCAGTGGAGGTCATCCAGCAGGATCAGGCTGGGCGAGGGCAGGCCTTCGAGGAATTGCTCGGCGGCGTAGAGGCGGGTTGCGCGTGCCTGCAGCGGCGGTTGCCGGACGGACTTCGCGTCCGTCGGACGCCGGAAGCCGAGCCCGCGCAGGGCCTGGTCGATGGTGCCGAAGGGAAGGCTCGACTCGGCGGCGTCCCCCCGCCCGACCCCGATGCGAAAGGAGCCCGCCGGAGCGTTGTAGACGCGTTCGACCATCGTGGTTTTGCCCAGGCCCGCCTCCGCCACGATGAACAGGCTTCGCCCGCGGCCCTCCTGGGCTGCGGACAATAGGCGCTCGATCGCCCCCAGAGTCCCGTCGCGCTCCCAGATCGGTGCCTGGGGCATGCCCTCCTCTCCCTGGGCAATCCTAAACCCTTCATCACGATGCCGTCACCGTCGCTTAACGCTCAGTAATTCCGATGACGACATTGCGGCGTCCACCCCATACCGTGAGCTGCGTCAACGTTCACGTGCAAGGAGGAAGAGCGATGTCAATCGACCAAGCGATCGATACGATCACCCCGGCCATTACGCCGCCGGCGTGGGAGCGATTGGTTCCGGTCCGACGTCAGCGTCGCTGGCTACTGCCTGTGGCGATTGGGGTCGCCGGAGTGATCGCGTCCGGGACGCTCGGCGGAGTCCTCTGGTCGACGATCGGCCAGCGTGACGCCGCCCGGCACCAGCTGGGGACGACCCAGCAAACGCTCGCGATCACCCGCGGCGAACTCACGACGGCGAGGGCAAACGCGGCGACACGCAAGGTAACGTCGGACTACGTGCGTCTCGTCACCGCCGAGGGCGGCCAGGCCGTTGCCGACTACGGGACGATGGCCGTCTGTTCCGGGTACGGCCCGTGCCGGACAGCCGCGCAGCAGACGCTGACCGATCTTCAGGCGTTTCAGGCCCACCGGGCCGCCGCGACTGTACCGCCGGAGCTGACGAACGCAGACGGCACGCTGCGCGATGGGCTGAGCGCCGCGATTGCCGCCGTCCAGGAATTCATCACCGGCGCCGACAATGACGATCTCGGAAAACTCAAAGACGGCGCCAAAAAGCTCGACGCAGCGTTGCTCTCGATCGGCAAGGCGGAGGCCGCGGTGGGAGCGGGCGCGAGCTAGGCGCCGGGATGCTTGGTGGGTACCGGCGTTGGCGGGGGCCGCGCAGCATCATGCTGCTCGGCCTCGCCGGCGTCCTCCTCCTCAGCGTTCAGCTGAGCGTCGGTTTGACGATCCGCGACCGAGGCGCCAACGGCTCGCAACCACGAGCCGACCAGCAATCAATCGCCAGTCTCGAGACGCGCGTGAGAGCGCTCGAGGCGCAGGCGGCTAGCCAGACCGATTGGAGCGCCATGGCAAAAGAGGTCCAGCGATCGGTCGTCACCGTGGCCACCAGGCACGGGCTCGGCTCAGGGTGGGTGGCGCAGGCGGGGGTGGGCGGGTCGGACGTCGTGACGAACTTCCATGTGGTCGCCGAGGCATGGACTGCCGGCGAGGTCGCCGTGCAGGTCCGCCAGGGCGACCGCACTATTGAAGGCATCATCACGCGGGTGGAGCAAGGCGATGACCTGGCCATTGTCCACATCGGCCTCCGCTATCCCGCGCTTCCCATTGCGGCATTCCGGCCGCAACTGGGCGATGCCGTGCTGGCCGTGGGTTCGCCGCTCGGCCTCGACGGCAGCGTCTCGCTGGGCGTCGTCTCC
>VBFF01000102.1 GCA_005889285.1 Chloroflexota bacterium | reverse complement strand
AGCGGTCGCATCACGAGCGTCGCCCAGGCGACCAGCCGCGCCATGCGGAGCGCGACTTTTTCGGCGCGCTGCAGGGCCAGGGTCTTGGGTGTGATCTCGCAGGCGACCAGCACGATCAGCGACAGCACCAGGCTGACCAACCACTCGGCCACGCGCTCGTGATAGAGATGCAAGGCGAGCAGGGTGGCGGCCGATGAGGCCACGATGATGGCCACCGTGTTGACGATCAGGATGGTGGACAGGTAGGCGTTCGGATCGCGATGGAGCCGCTCGATCACCAGCGCCTGGGGGATTTTCTGCTCGACGAGCTGCCGTAGCCGCACGCGAGATATCGACGTCAGCGACGTCTCGGCGGAGGCGGCCAGGCCCGCCAGGACAAGCGCGATGGCGATGATGGCGAGTTCGAGCCAGGCGGTGGTATCCAAGATATTACCCGCTACTTGAAGAGCTCGCTGACGGAACGATCCTCGTGGACCCGGAGGATCGCCTCGGCGAGCAATGGCGCGATCGACAGGATTTTGATCTTGGGATGCTGTTTGGCCGGCGGCAGCGGAACCGAGTCCGTGATCACGATCTCCTCGATGGGCGAGTTGACCAACTTGCTGACGGCATCGCCGGCGAGCACGCCATGGGTGGCCAGGACCCGAACGCTGGTCGCGCCCTCGGCGCGCAGCGCGTTCGAGACGCCCACCAGCGTGCCGCCGGTCGAGATCAGGTCATCGACGACGACGGCGTCCATGCCGCGGACATCGCCGACCACGCGCTGCTCACTGACGACGTCGTCCTTGGGGCGGCGCTTGTAGACGAAGGCAATCGGCAGATCGAGCAAGCGCGCGACGTCGCCGACGCGCTTGGCGCCGCCCACGTCCGGCGAGACGATCACGGCATTCGGCAGATGGAGCTTGCGGATGTATTCGACGAGGAGTTTCTCGGCCGTCAGGTGATCGACGGGAATATCGAAGAAGCCCTGGATGGCGTCGGCGTGGAGGTCGAGCGCGATGACGCGATTCGCGCCGGCCAGAGTGATGATGTCGGCCATCAGCTTGGCCGAGATCGGGTCGCGGGCCTGGGTCTTTTTTTCCTTGCGGGCGTAACCGTAGTAAGGGATAACGGCCGTGATGCGGCCGGCCGAGGCACGCCGCAGCGCGTCGAGAATAATGAACAGCTGCATGTAATTTTCCGAGACCGGCTCGCAGGTGGGCTGGATGAGAAAGACATCGGCCCCGCGCACGCTGTGCGCGATCTTGACGTCGATCTCGCCGTCGGCAAAGCGCGTGATCCGCATCTCGTCCAGCGGTTCGTGCAGCGCCTCGGCGATCTTTCTGGCCAGCTCCGGGTTGGCGTCCCCCGAGAGCAGCTTGAGCGCGCCCGGCTGCTTGGGCGCCCCCTCGGGTGCCTGCGGCCGCATATCGACTCGCTCGCCGACTCTGGGCTGCGCTATGTCGAGTCCTCCCGTTTTCGGCGTCCCCGGCGCCGTTCTGTCCAGCCCGGAACGATCTTCTGCTCTGAGCGTTCGATCGCCAGGCTCCCCGCCGGCACGTCCGCCGTGATCACCGATCCCGCCGCCGTGTACGCGTCCTCGCCAACCCTGACCGGCGCTACCAGAATCGTATCGCTCCCGACCTGGGCCCGGTCGCCGATCTCCGTCCGGTGCTTGTCGACGCCGTCAAAATTCGCCGTCACCGTTCCGGCGCCGATGTTGGCGTTGGCACCGACGTCGCTGTCCAGCACCGCGCTGAAGTGCGCGATGGCCGTCCCCGCGCCGATGTGCGAGTTCTTGATCTCGGCATGGGTGCCGACCCGGACGCCGTCATCCAGCACACTGCCGGGGCGCAGCCGGCTGAACGGGCCGACGTGCACGTTCTGCGCCAGCGTCGATTGATCGACGTGCGCGCGCTCGATGCGGCAGGCTTCGCCGATGATCGAGTCGCGGATCTGCGCGAACGGCCCGATGACGCAGTCCTCGCCGATAGTCGATTCGCCGGAGATCAAACTGAACGGCAGGACCACGGTGTCGCGGCCGATGTGCACATCGGCGTCGATGAACGTGGTCGCCGGATCCGCGATCGTGACGCCGCTCGTCATCAACCCGTCCAGGATCCGCTGGCGCATCACCCGTTCGGCCTCGGCCAGTTGGCGGCGATCGTTGATCCCGAGGATCTCGTTGCGGTCCTCGACGGGCCATGTGTGCACCTTGCCCTTGATCAGGCGCACGATGTCGGTCAGGTAATACTCCCCGGCCCGGTTCTTGTTTTCCAGCTTGGCCAGCGCCGGCCAGAGCTCGCGGCCGCTGAAGACGTACACGCCGGAGTTCACTTCGCGAATGCCCTTCTGTTCGCCGGTGGCGTCTTTCTCCTCGATGATGTCCCGCACGGCGCCGTTGCGCGCCCGGACGATGCGGCCGTAGCCGCGCGGATTTTCAAGGTCGGCGGTCAGCAGCGTGACGGCGGCACGAGACTTCTCGTGCTCCGCCAGCAAGGCGGCCAGGGTCTCGCCGCGAAGCAGCGGCGCGTCGGCGTAGAGCACGACCACCGGGCCTGCCGTCCGGTGGGCGGCCGCCACCTGGGCCAGGGCATGCCCCGTGCCGAGCGCCTTGGACTGGGCGACGGTCTGGCCCTCGCCGTTGAGCACGGCCTGGACGCCGTCCTGGGTGGGGTTGACGACCACCAGCGTGCGTGCCGGATCGAGCGCGCGCGCCGCCGCCATCGACCAGAGCAGCATCGGGCGGCCCGCCACCGGATGCAGCACCTTGGGAAGCCGGGAGTTCATGCGAACACCCTTGCCGGCGGCCAGGACGACCACCGTTACGCGCGGCTCCGTCGAAACCGCCCGTTTGGGCGCCGCGGATGCGTGAGCGCGCATGGGAGGGATTGCCGCCGATTATACCTTGCGATTTCTAGGCAGCCAGGTCGTCGGCATCCGGATGCCGCGCGTCGGCGGCGGTCTCCGGCGCAAATCGCCCACGAAGCTGCGGGCTCATCCGGTCGAGGCGCCGGCCCAGCCGGTAGCCGTACCGCTGGACGACGTCTTCTATCGCCAGGTAGGGGATCCGGCCCCAGGCCAACCCCCTCAGCAGATACCAGGTGGCGCGGTTCACGAAGTGCCGTGAATCCGGCCAGAGCGTGCCGCCCTCGTCGCCGTAATGCTGGTCGGTGTAGCCGGTCAACAGCGCCAGCCGGTAGGCGGCCTTGAGGCTGCCGGAAATGTCGGTCGTGACCGCGGCGTCGGGCCGGTAGGCGATCGTGTAGCTGGCCAGCACCACCTGCCGCGCCCAGACCCGGTCAGCTCCAACCGGCAGGTGCTCGTTGAAATGGATGCCGCGCCAGACCGAGCGGCGGACGGCGGCGTTCTCGATGAAAAATGGCAGGGATTTGTAGCTGACGGCGTCGCCGACGCGGATGCGCCGCCGGTGCGGCTCGCGGCAATACCGCTGAGCCAGCCGGAAGCCGGAGAGCGGATCGCCGCCCAACACCCCTTCCTGGCGACCGTACACGCCGCCCACCGACGGATCGTCGAAGGGGGCGGTCAGGTGGCTCAGCCAGTCACCGTTCCCGGGCAGAACATGCTGGTTGAGAAAGACCACGACGTCGCCGCGCGCCTCTTCCATCGCCCGGTTCCAGCTCCGCGGCCCGGCCGGTTCGGCGATCTCGACGAAGCGGGCGAGGGCGAACTGGCTGACGATGTGGCGCGTGCCGTCCGTCGAGCCCGAATCGGCGCAAACGATCTCGAGCGGCGTCCGACCCTGGCCCATGATGCGGTGCAAGACGGTCCCGAAGGCGCGGCCGGGGTTGAGCGTGGGGATGACGATCGAGACCGAAAAACCGCCGTCGCCCATCACTGCGTGTAACGAGCGGCGAAAGCCTTTCCAGCCCGCCTGGCTAGGCGAACCTCACATCGATGTAGTAAAAATTGGTGGGCGTCGTGCCATCACGCGGGCTGACGCCGAAGACCTTGATCCGGCCCTTCGCCCCCGGCGTCGCCCCGGCGAAGCTGACGCTCACATCGAAGTGCCCGAAGTCGGGCTTGACGGCCGAGGCGGTGGTGGTCGCCCGTCCCAGCTCGGTGCCGCCCGCATCGAGCACGACGGCGACGACCGACCCCTTGTCCACGCTCGCGGTGCCCGACACCTGGACTGGCGAGCTGATCCCCGTGTTGGAATCCGGACTGTCGATGATGATCTTGCGTCCGTCCGGGATGGGCGTCGCGGCGGTGGTGGGCAGGGAGGAGCTGGCCGCTGAGGCGCTGGCTGACGTCGAGGCGCCCGCCTTGGCGGAGGCGCTCGGCGAACCGCTCTCCAACACAAACGTGGTCGAGGTGTCGCCGCCGCAACCGGCCAGCACTACCGCCACCAGGACATACAGCCCTGCCCCAAACCCCTTCATACGCACCGAGTTAGGGGCATTATAGGTCGGGGTGGCGAGCTCGTCTAAACTTTCCGCATCAACGTTTTCGCCTATCAGCACGGCATCTATCCCCGCTCGGAGCAGGTGGTCGCGGCGACGCGAGGCATCGACCGCGGTCGCGTCGGCGCCGATGCGGTCGAGCGCGCGTTCGCCGATGACCTCGCCGGGTTCGTTCGCGTCCAGAAAGAGGCCGGCCTCGACTACTTCTCCGACGGCCTTCTCAAATGGCAGGACATCTTCCGCCCGCTGACCGAGGCACTCGGGGTGAAGCCCCACACGCTGGTCCGCTGGTTTGACACCAATACCTTCTTCCGAGAACCGGAGCTGTCCGGCCGCCTCTCGGCGGCGACCAATCCCGATGGCGTCGTGGCGGATGCCTCCGTGCCGCGTCCCCGGGTCACCACCCTCCCCTCTCCCTACATGTTCTCGCGGGCGGCGCACACCGACCAGGATCGCAACGCGCTCATGCTGGCGCTCGCCGATCAGGTCCTGCGGCCGGCAATCGACGCGGCGGTGGCGGCCGGCGCCGAGCTGATCCACCTTGAGGATCCCTGGTTGGGCTACGTCGGGATCGCGCGCGAAGACTGGGTGCCGCTCCGTGAGGCACTGAACATCCTCCATCGGGACCTGAAGGCGACGCTGGCCTTCCATATCTACTTCGGCGACGCCGCGCCACACCTCGATCAGCTGCAGCAACTTCCGGTGGACGCGATCGGCGTGGACCTGGTCTTAACCGACGTCAAGGCACTCGGCTCGGCCTGGAACAAAGGGCTGGTCGCCGGCGTTATCAATGGCAGGAGCTCGATCCTCGAATCGCCAAAGGCCCTCGTCGACGTCGCGCGCCACCTCGCTGACGTGGTCCGTCCCCGTGATTTGTATCTCTCTTCGAATTGCGAGCTGGGGTATCTGCCGACCGTCGTCGCCGAGCAGAAGGTGCAGCGCCTCGGGGAGGCCGCGCGCAAGGTAAAGGAGCTGGTGTCGGTATGAACGAGGTCGTCGACCACAAGCCGCTGCTGACTCACGAGATCGGGTCGCTCGACAAGCCCGGCTGGCGCGTCAAGGCCTACGCCGGCAAGCCACTCGACGACAAGGACCTCGAGGAAGCGCGCACCTGGGGCGAGCGGCTCCAGGTGCCGCAGTACGAGCGCCTGCTCGATCTCCTACGCCATGCCCCGTTCAGCAAAGAGCAGAAGGCCGAGCTGCAGCGCTGGTCCAGCCTCTACGCCGTCCGCCTGGAGGAGAGCGCCGGCCTCGACGTCGTCTATGACGGCGAGCAGCAGCGCACCGAGATGTACGACTGGGCGGTCAGCCACGCCAACGGCTTCGCCCGCCGCGGCAGCGTCCGCGCCTTCGACAACAAGTACTACAGCAAGGCGGCGGTCGTCGGCCCGATCTCCCTCGGCTCGCCGTTTCACAATGCCGAGTTCTCCTACCTGGTATCCGTGGCCGAAGCCGAGCTCAAGATCCCGGTCACCGGCGCATATACCATCGCGGACTGGTCGTTCGACGAGAGGAACCCCACCCCCGAGAACCTGCTTCAGCCAGCGGCGGAACGCAGCCGTCAGCGCAAGGCGGCCCGCCGCGAGTTCGTGCTCGAGGTGGCGCGGAACTTGATCCGGCCCAACCTCGAAGCCTTGATCACGCTCGGCGCGCGCTGGATCCAGGTCGACGAACCTGGGGCGTCGACCGAGACGGATGAGCTGGACCTCTTCGTCGACAGCTTCAATGCCAGT
>VBFF01000058.1 GCA_005889285.1 Chloroflexota bacterium | reverse complement strand
CCGCCTGCTGCGCCAGTACCACGTCGACTACATCGTGATCGGGCCGACGGAACGCACGGTCTTTCAGCCGGACGCCAACTACTTCAACGCGCAGTTCCGGCTCGTGCTGCACACGCCGAACTACGACATCTATGCCGTGCATTGAGGCGATTAGAATGCAGGCGTGCTGACGCGCTTCCTCATCCATATCGTCGCGTTGCTCTTCGTCTTCTACGTGGTGTGGGGGATTCGCGGTGGGAATCTCTGGTTGGCGGTGGTGATGGCGCTGATCCTGGCCGTCGTCAACACGATCATCCGTCCGGTGCTGCTGATCCTGACGCTGCCGGTCACGATTCTGACGCTGGGATTGTTCGTCATCGTGCTGAACGCGCTGCTGTTCGGCCTGTCCTTCCTTGTGCTCCAGGGCATCATGAACGTGCACTTCGCGGTGGGCTTCGGCCTGATCCTGATCGGCTACCTGATCTACGTGATCGTCAGCACCGTGCTGACGCACGTGTTCTGATCTTTTCGATCAGAAGGCCCAGTAGCCGCGGCCGAAGGCCAGGCCGAAAAAGATCAGGGTGACAAAAGATACTCCCACCAGCGGCAGGTACAGCCACTGGCGCCTGATGCGCCCCGCCAGCAGGAAGAGCGGATACATGCCAAGCAGATAGCGGGGGATGCTCAGCCAAAAAGGCAGAAACGTGACGAGCACCGTGACCACGGTGGCGTAGACGGCGTCCGCCGGCCGCAGCCGCAACCAGCTCAGCGCCGCCACCAGGTAGGCGGCGATGCCGCCGGCGATCTCGCCGCCGCCAACAGTGAGCTTTTCCCAGGGAACGCGCCAGCTGATGCTGCGTAGCGCGGCATCGAGCCCGAACCAGGGAGCCGCGAACGAATGTGACCAGTGGTCCCGCTGCACCGTGACGAAGGCGAGCGGGTCGCCGAGAACCAGCAGGTTGGTGAGGAGGTAGGTGGCGAAGCCGAGACCGACGAGCAGCGGGGGGACGAGCCGCTGCCAGAGGCTGCGCAGGGCGCGCCGCGCCGCCAGCAGCTCGACCACAAGGAACGGCAGCAGCGCCAGCCCGGTAAGCCGCGCGGCCGAGGCCAGCCCGCCCAGCAGCCCGGCCCAGAGCCAGCGCTTGTGGCGCGCAGCCAGCACGGAACCGAAGGTCAGCGCGCAGAAGAGGGCCTCCGTGTAACCGACCAGTAAGAAGTAGGCGGTGGGGAAGACGGTAAAGAACGCCGCCGCGCGCCAGGCCGCCCTCTCGTGACCGTCGACACGGGCGATCTCGTAGAGGAGGATGGCGGCGACCACCCCGGCAACATTGCTGATCAGCAGGGCGGCTGTCCGCGCCGGCAACCCGACGGCAGCCACGGCGCTGATCAGCGCCGGGTAGAGCGGGAAGAAGGCGATCAGGTTCCGGGCGTCGCCCACCGTTTCGTAACCGTGAGTGGCGAGATAGACGTAGTGCCGGGCGTCCCACTGGTCCCACGCCCGGCCAAGCGCCGTCAGGGGGTCGGGGGCGGCGCCGAACTCGATGAGGGTGAGCGTGATCAGCACCACCTTGACCAGGAGCGCGAGTCCCAGCAGCGTCAACCAGGGGCGAACGCGGTCCGCTGGGAGCCCGGCGATCGACAGACTTGGCGTACCATAGCGACTCGACGGCCTGCCGGCCACGTTACTGAGTGACCTCACAAGCCTGGCTTCCTGTCTTCCGGGCCATCGCCGCGGAGATCCGTGCCACGATCCCGCCGCTTGCCGGCACGCCCGCCGCACGAGAAGAGATCGGCCTCGGTGCCGGTGGCGACCGGACCATCTATCTCGATCAGCTCGCCGAAGACATCGTGGTCCGCCACCTGGAGCAAGCCTATCGCAGCGGCTTGCGCTTCCGGCTGATCTCGGAGGAGCTCGGCGAGCGCGACTTCGGGGGCGAACCGCTGGTGCTGGCCGACCCGCTGGACGGGAGCTTCAACGCCAAGATGGGGCTGCCGTACTATGCGGTCGTGCTGGCTTTCACTGAGGGTGACCGGATCTCCGACGTCCGGCTCGGCTATGTCCAGAACCTGGTGACCGGCGACGAATACCACGCCATCGCCGGAGCGGGCGCGTTTTACCGGGGTGAGCCGCTGCGGCCCGCGCCTGCGGCCTTTGACGGACGGTCCATCCCCCTCGTCCAGTTCGATGCGCCGTCCGGCGTGGAGCCGCGGGAACGAGCTGCGCCGATCTTCGCGCATGCGGAAAAGGTTCGTCAGCTGGGCTCGGCGGCGCTCAACCTCTGTCACACCGCGGCCGGTGGGGTCGCCCTCCAGGTAACGCCCGCCCCAGTGCGATCGTTCGATCTCGCCGGGCCGCTCCTCATTCTCCGCGAGGCCGGCGGGACCGCCACCGACTTCGGCGGCGGGTCGGTCGACTCGGTCTCCGTGCGATTGGACGCGCGGACCACCCTGCTGGCCTCCCTGTCGCGCCAGATTCATGCCTACGCGCTCGAGCTCTTGCGAGTGAGGGTTTCCTGATGCTCGAGCCGGAACAGACCACCTTCATCCTGCTTTCCTTCGAGGGCCCCGACGAGTACTCGCAGGCGGGCGGATTGGGCGTTCGCGTCAAAGAACTCTCGCGGGCGCTGGCCGAGCGCGGCTTCGAGACGCACCTCTTCTTCGTCGGCGACCCGAAGCTTCCCGCCGATGAGAGCGCACTCGACGGCCGCTTGTGGCTGCATCGCTGGAGTCAGTGGATCAGCCGCTATCACCGGGTCGGCGTCTACGACGGCGAGGATGACAAGGTCGCGGATCTCAACCGCAGCCTTCCGGACGCCCTGGTCAAGGATTACATCAGGCCGGCGATCGAGCGTGGCAAAACCGTGGTCGTGCTCGGTGAGGAGTGGCACCTGGCGCACGCCATGAGCCTGATCTCGGATGCGCTTTATTTCGCCGGGCTTCGCGACCGCTGCCTTCTCCTCTGGAACGCGAACAACCACTTCGCCTTCCACCGCATCAACTGGGGACAGCTCGCCTTCGTCTGCACCCTGATGACGGTGAGCCGTTACATGAAACACATCATGTGGCGCTGGGGTGTCAACCCCATCGTGGTGCCCAATGGGATCCCCGGGTCGATGATCGCCCGGGTGAGCCAGGCGCAGGTGCGCGCGGTGCGCGCCGCGGTGAATGCGCCGGCGTTCCTCTTCAAGATCGGGCGCTTCAGCCCGGACAAGCGCTGGCACCAGGCGATCGCCGCCGTCGCCCAGCTGAAAGAACGGGGGGTCACGACGCGCCTGCTGATGCGCGGTGGCCTCGAACCCTTCGGCGGTGAGGTCCTGGATTTTGCGCAGCAGCGCGGCCTCCGCGTGGCGCCGCTGTCCACCCGCATCGAAGATGTCGCCGGGCTGGCGAAAACGCTGCGGGACAACGCCGACGCCGACATCTGGAACGTGACGGCCTTCCTGCCCGACGACCTCCTCCCGGTGCTGTACGCGTCGGCGACCGCCACCCTGGCGAACAGCGGGCACGAGCCATTCGGCCTGGTGGGCCTCGAGGCGATGGCCTCCGGTGGCGTCGCCTTCGTCGGCGCGACCGGTGAGGAATACGCCGAACCGTTCAAGAACGCGATCGTCATCGAGACCGAGGACGCGGCCGAGATCGTCGCCTACGTCAATCACCTCGCGGCGCATCCGGACACCGCCCGCAACCTGCGGATCGCCGCCCAGCGGACGGCGCGCGATTACACCTGGCAGCGGGTGATCGACATCTTCCTGCAACGCCTCGAATTCGTCGCCCTGAAGCAGGGGCTGAGCATCCCGTCTGAGAGGATAGAAAGCGATGCCTAACAACCTGGTCATCTACATGGTTGCGCACCAGCCGCGGCGCGTCCGCCTGCCGGCCCAGCTGATTCCGCGCGGCACCTCGCCGGAGAAGATGGATGCGCTGATCTTCGACGAGCAGATGGACCGGCGTTACTTCGACAAGGTGTCGAAGTACTGTTACCGGCCGGCCACCGAGCTCTTCCAGTCGCTGGTGGACAAGGGGATGAAGATCTCCCTTGGCTTCTCCATCTCACTCCTGCTCCAGATGCGACGTTTCGGCCCGGACGTGCTGGCCGGCTTCCAGAAGCTCGTCAGCCACGAGAACGTCGAGCTGATCGCGGTCGAGCCCTATCACTCCTTCATCTTCTATCTGGACATCGCGGCCTTCGCCGAGCGCATGGCGTGGGGCAAGCGCCAACTCGAGGAGACCTTCCAGAAAACGATCACCGTCACCGATACGACCGAGATGTTCATGTCCAACGACGTGTACTTCCAGTTACAGCTGAGCGGTTTTCGGGGCGCCGTCATGGATGGCCGGCCCTGGGTGATGGGCTGGCGCGAACCGACGCACCTCTACCGCTATCCCAACGAGGAGATGCGGCTCTTTACCCGCCACTACGAGCTGAGCGACGACGTCGGCTACCGCTTCAGTAACCGGCAGTGGAACGGCTGGCCACTGATGGCCGACACCTACGCGACCTGGGTCCGACAGGCGATGGGCGAGTTCGTCTTCCTCGCCTGGGACTTCGAGACCTTTGGCGAGCACCACCGGGCTGACTCCGGCATCTTTCCGTTCATGCACGCGCTCCACGCCGACTTCGCCAAGAACAAGATGCGCTATCTATCGCCGTCGGAGGCCATCGCGACCTTCAAGGATGCCCACGAAATGCCGCTCCCTGAGTACGGATGTACCTGGGCCGGAGACGGCGGCATGGATTTTTTCCTTGGTAATGAGGCGCAACAGGGAATCTTCCGGCTGATGCACCACATCTACAACAAGGCGAAGCTCACCAAGCACCCGCACCTGATCGACATCGCGATGTGGCTGCTCCAGTCGGACAACCTGCATCTCATCCAGTGGTTCTCCAAGGCCGGTGCCCAGGCGGAGGTCTCCGCCTACTTCACTCCCGACGAATGGTGGGAGCTCGGCGGCCTGGGCATTCTTCGAGAACAGCAGCGCGTCTACGTCCGAGTATGTCTGAGGCCAGTTACACAGCGACTTACCCTCGGCGTTGCGCTTTGCGCGCGAAAGCGCGGCGGCCTGACGGCCGCTAGAATTCGAAAGGATGGACGAGAGGGGACTCCGTTGAGTGGCGTCCCCGCCTCTATTCCGACCAATGACGAACCACCCGTCCTGGTCGCCGACGACGACCTCGACATCCGAACGATGCTGCGCACGCTTCTCGAGCTGGATGGCCACGAGGTGATCGAGGCCAAAGACGGTCACGAAGCCTGGAAGTGTTGCGTGGATTACCAGCCGGCGGTGGTCGTCGCCGACATCCAGATGCCGGGGATCGACGGGCTGCAGCTCTGCCGGAAGATCCGCGAAAGCCCCTACTCGCCGGACATCAAGGTGATCGTCTACACCGCCGGGATGGCGACCCCCGAAGAGGCGAAAAAGGCCGGCTGTGACGAGTACTTTCTGAAGACCGACCCCTTGCCCAAGCTGCGCGACAAGGTCCGCCAGTACGCCAGTGCCCGGACGGCCCCGCCAGGGGTCTAACCCCCGAATACGAGTCGTATTCAACGGCTGCAAGGTCGACCCGCGCCCCCGGTTATACCGCAGGGGTGCCTTCCTTGCACGTGCCTCCGTTTCCGGCTCTGCTGGCCGTGGCCATCGGCGTGCTGCTCCTGCTGCGGCTCGTCGGCGGCTCCATGCCATGGGGTCAGTTGACGATCGCCGTCGGACCGGACGGCCGCCCCATGCGGCCGCGTGTCAAGTGGCACCTCTGGACCATCTGCCGGGGGGAACCGCCCACGATGTCCGCCGCGCTCGGCTTTATCTCCATCGCGCTCGGGTGCCTCGCGTTCTTCATCGTCGGGCCGGAGCTGGCGGAGGCTGTCACGCACCCCGTGGCCCGCTGGCTCGAGTACTCGATGATGTTCACCCTCGCGACGTCCTTCACCGTCGTCCCGGTCGGCGTCATCGTGCTCGTCCGCAGCGGCCTCGACCTCGCCGCGCGGCGATGCTCGATGGTCGGCCTGGTCGTGGGCATGCGGCGGGACGTGGGACTCTTCGGCCGCACCTACCGCGTCGCCGTCCAGGCAGGCGATCGGGTGATGACCAAGAAGCTGTGGGCGGAAGCCTTCCGCGTCAATCGCAAGACCTTCGATCGCCTGCGGCCCGGTGACAAGATCACCATCGAGTACTCGCCGCACCTTCGGTACGTGTTCAACCTTGTGTTTCCGGAACCGCTAAAAAAAGCGGCCGGTTAGCTAGACTCTTTCCCCGTGACGCGCCCGCTGCATGTGGCCTTCGTCTGGCACATGCACCAGCCTTATTACAAGGATGACCTGAGCAACAGTTTTCTGCTGCCCTGGGTTCGGCTGCGCGCCGCCAAGGATTACTACAAGATGCCGGCGTTGCTCGACTCGTACCCGGACCTCAAGCAGACGTTCAACCTGGTGCCGGCGTTGGTGGAGCAGATCCAGGATTATGCCGACGGCGGCGTCGAGGACGTCTACATGGAGCTGGCCCGCCGTCCGGTGTCGGAACTCAGCGCCGACGAGCGAGCCTTCATCGCGCGCTGGATGACCGAGTCGAGCCAGATCCGGCGGGTGCGCCAGTATCCGCGCTACCTGGAGCTGGTGCGCAAGCGGGAGCAGGCGGGACCACTCACGGCCGCTGGCCTGGCAACGCTGTTCTCCGACGCCGAGCTGCGCGATCTGCTCGTGTGGTTCAACCTGTCGTGGATCGGCCCGGAGGCGATCGAGGGCAATCCGGAGATTGCCGAGCTGGTCCCCAAGGGCCGATTCTTTTCGGACGCTGACGTGGAGCCCGTCCTGCGGCTGCAATTCGAGCTGCTCCGCAAGGTGCTCCCCAAATACCGGGAGCTCGAAGAGCGAGGGCAGGCCGAGCTGATCACGAGCCCTTACTACCATCCCATCCTGCCACTGATCGCCGATCTTGGCATCGCGCGCGTCGCACGGCCGGACCTCAAGATGCCGCGCGCGATGTTCACGCATGCCGACGACGCGGCCGAGCAGCTGCGCCTTGGCTTGGAGGCGCATCGCCGCCATTTCGGGCGCCGGCCGCGCGGCGTCTGGCCGCCGGAAGCCGCCGTTTCCGATGATGTGGTGCGCCTGGCCGCCGATCACCGGG
>VBFF01000057.1 GCA_005889285.1 Chloroflexota bacterium | reverse complement strand
ACAGGAGCGAATATTCCCAGTCCATCTCCACGAGCGGCGTCAGCTACGCCGCCAGCCACGGTTTCGATCACCTCCGCCACCAGCTCACAACCGGTCGGGTCCCCCCTAGGTGTCGTAGTCAAGGACTTTCTCGACGGCGGCCCGACTTATACGGTGAGCCTCATAGGGAGCGACGGGCGCGTGGTTGCCTCTGCCGGCGGCCAGCGCCGCAGTCGTCCGACAGGTGTGTCCATTCAAATGCCCAATCTTTCCGCTTCAAACACGCGTCTTTATTTCCTCGATGGCGACTCAACGATCAAATTCCTGTCCCGCAACGGCACCGTTGGGGCTGCAACCACGATTTCACTCGATGCCAGCTCCGTAGCAGTCTTCTCGGTGAGCCCGGACGACAGGCGGATCGCTGTAGCCGTCATCACCTTTCCTTATCCCGCGAGGACGAGGATCTACGTCGAGGATTTAGCCGACGGCGGCCATCATGTCGACATTTTCTCGTCAAGTAGCGCGCTCGAGTGGCCAGCCGGTTGGCATGAGGGACACCTCGTAATCGCACTCGGCATCAACGCTTCGCCACAAAACGCGGGCGAGTGGTTCAATTACGGCTATCGCGGCTACCACGTCGCCGATGCCACCACAGGCGCCCGTCTGGCGAATGTATGCGATGGATTCGACGCTTCGGCTCCTCCGGTGCCGGCAGGAACCGTGTGCGTCAATTACCCGGCCTACAAAGTGTCGGATTGGAATGGCGCCTCGCGTTCGATCATTGCGGACGCCGGGTGCGGTGGCGGAGCTCTATCGCCAGATGGTTCGTTAATCGCAGAGTGCCAGGGAAATCCGAGGACTGTAAATCTGGTCGCCCGCAATGGCAGCACAAAGCCCACTGCGATTCGGGCGACGCCGCTCGGGTGGATCGATCGCGATCATCTCGTCGCGCGAGTTGACGCGGATAGATCTCTCGCCCAGACTCAGGTCGGGACCGCTGGCTTCTTTGCCGGTTCCATTCCCGGCGGCCTTTAGCCACGTCTGTTTGAGCATCCGGCGCATCAGAAACGGGCGGCGTATTAGGATGAGCAACCGACTGGCCCGCTTTAAGGCGATGGCTGGGTCAATTGGTCAGGTCTGGCAACTGTCCTCGGCGGTCCGTTGATCGTCTCGATTAGGCGGATCCATGCCGCACTTGTTGATCGCGCCTACGTCACTGGGCGCCAGTCGGTACCGTCCCACAGCCATGTCTCGTTGCCGTAGCCACCGGAAGCGCCTAAGGGGACAACGACGCCGCCAAACATGACGAAAGCCGAGGTCTCGCCGTCGTAGGCGACCGATGCGCCTACGCGTGCGCGCGGAACGGTGCACGGCTGTAGCAGTAGCCAGTCCAGGCCGCTCCATTTCCAAGTGTCGTCAAACGTCGGACCCTGCACGCCGGCTCCGCCGAACAAGAGAAGCCCCGGTGAGCCGCTTCCCAAGGCAGCCTGCTGACGCGGCGGTGGGGCGTGTGTTGGATGTTGCTGAGTCCAGCTGCGACCGTCCCAGGCCCATGTGTCGTTCAGATTGCCGTCATGTTGGTTGAAGCCGCCAAACAACAGAACCCGGTGCGAGGAGGCGTCATATGTCAGGCTGGCGCCATCCCGACCAGCCGGACTGCCGGCTGGGTGCGCCTGGTTCCATGTACTTCCGTTCCAGGTCCACGTCTCGGGCGCTCCGCCTTCGACGCGACTTCCGAAGAGCACAACGTTTCTTGAGGATTCGTCGAAAGTCATAACTGCCTCAGCGAGGCTGGGCGCAAGCGCTGGCTGCCGCTGGGTCCAGAGGTTCCCATCCCAGATCCAGGTGTCGCTGCGATTCGCCGAGCCGGGCACAGTCAGAAAACGATCGGTCCCACCAAAGAGTACGACGACCTGATGCGCCTCGTCATAGGCAATTGCCATGCGGGTCCTGGGTGACGGGCTCCCGCTGGGATGGCGTTCGGTCCACCGTGTGCCATCCCACGTCCACGTGTCACCCAGGAGTTCGCGATTGGTGGCGCGATCGCCGCCGAAGAGCAGGACGCTCTTCTGGGTGGCGTCATATACCATCCCCGCGCTTTCCCGAGGGGAAGGTGCGCCGATCGTCTTAGCCGTCAGCACTCGGTGACACGATGGGCTCTGGAAGGCAGTCGGGGTCGCGGTTGGCGAGCTCGCGATGCGCTGAGTTGTTTGCTGACTTCCGCAGGCTGCAAGCACGAAAAGAAGCATGGATGTCAGCCGCCTCACGTAGGGGTAACTCGACGGGACCGATGCCAGTTACGGCTCGTCCGCGCTTCGGTGTGGCGAGGGCTTATTTGAAGGCGATGGCTGGGGCGCTAGGATTCGAACCTAGGTTTACCTGATCCAGAGTCAGGCGCCTTACCACTTGGCCACGCCCCAGCGGTCGGCTTAGGCTGGGACAGTCTAGCAGAGGGTCGATCACAATTCAGCTATGCCCAGGGCCGCATCCGGTGAAGGCGTTCTCGCGCTCGACCTCGGGACGTCGTCGGTCCGCGCGGTCGTCTACGACACCCGTGGCGCGATGCTGGAGAAGACCCTGACCGACCTCCCGTACAAGGTCCGCACGACGGACGCGGGCGAAGTTTCCTCAGATCCCGACGCGCTGGTCAAGCTCATCGCCCAGAGCATCGACGGCGCGCTCAAGGCGGCGCGCAAAGAGAAGGTCGCCATCCTCGGCGTCGGTGTCTCGTGCTACTGGCACAGCCTGATGGGTGTCGGCCGCACCGGTCGCCCCACTACCGAGCTCCTCACCTGGGCCGACACGCGGAGCGCAGCGGAAATCGGCAGGATGCGCTCGCGTTTCGACGAGCGCGCCTACCACGCGCGCACGGGCTGTTTCTTCCACGCCAGCTACTGGCCGGCGAAGCTCCGCTGGCTGCGCGCCACCCGCCGCGCCGCCGTGCGCCGGACGGTGCGCTGGATCTCGCTGGGCGAATACCTCTACCAGGAGCTCCACGGCGAGACCCGGGTCAGCCATTCGATCGCCTCCGGGACCGGGCTGCTCGACGTCAACCGCTGCCAGTGGGACGCTGCCGCGCTCCGGCTGGCCGGCATCACACCGGCGCAGCTCTCGCCACTCAGCGATTGGGATCAACCAGCCCGCTCGTTGCGCCCGATCTTTGTCACTCGTTGGCCGGAATTGCGCGATGTGCCCTGGTATCTCGCGCTCGGCGACGGTGGGCTGGCTAACATTGGGGCCGGCTGCGTCAGTCCCCGCTGGGCGTGCGCCACGATTGGCACCTCGAGTGCCCTGCGCGTCCTGATCGATCGGCCGCGCGTGACGGTGCCGTGGGGGACCTTCGTCTACCGCGTCGATCGCCATCGCTACGTCCTCGGCGGCGCGCTCAGTGAGGGGGGCAATGTCGTGCGCTGGTTCACCGACAACCTCGGCCTCAAACCCAAGAAAAAATACGAACGCGCGGCGGGCGCCCTCGCACCAGACAGCCATGGCCTGACCGTCCTTCCCTTCTGGGCCGGTGAGCGGAGTCCGAACTGGCGCGGCGATGCGCGGGCGGTGATCGCGGGCCTTTCGCTGGGCACGCAGCCGGCGCAGCTGTTCCGGGCGGCGATGGAGGCGATTACCTATCAGCTCGTCGCCGTCGCGGCCGCGATGCAGC
Organism: Chloroflexota bacterium; assembly: GCA_005889285.1. Classification (GTDB taxonomy): domain Bacteria; phylum Chloroflexota; class Dormibacteria; order CF-121; family CF-121; genus CF-13. The sequence goes on along the minus strand of VBFF01000057.1, from coordinate 7,724 downwards.
GCGTCGTCCCTCGGCCAGAATCGGTCATCGCCACCGGCGGCCAGTTGATCCACTCGCCGGCGTGGACGCAGATGCTCGCCGATGCGCTCGGTATTCGGGTGACGACCTCGCCGGAGCGGGAAGCCTCGAGCCGGGGAGCGGCGCTGCTCGTGCTGCACGCCCTGGGCAAACTCCCGATGCTATGGTCGAGCACGCCGGCGCGCGGCCGCAGCTTCCGCCCACGTCCCGCGGTGCAGGCGCGTTACGAGCGCGCGCGACGCCGCCAGCAACATCTATATGAGCTGCTGTTTCCCTCTAGCGGCGCGGCGGGATCAGGTTCCAGAACGAAGGATCTTCGAAGCCCAGCCGCCAGACGCTGATCCCCTTCAGGCCGTACTCGTACATCAGCGGCAGCTTGCGCCGAAGGGTGTCGGTGCTCTGAATCCAGAGCTCGTGGTGCACACCGTAAACGTCGTAGCCGAAGTGCATCTCCTCCTCGACGGCGTCGAAGGTGGGCGTCGCGCCATAACGCTGCGCGAGGATCATCGCGTCGTCGTACGAGCTCGAGGTCAAGCGTCCGACGCCCGTCCAATCGTGGTAGTAGGTTGGCAGGCCGAGCGTCGCCTTCTCGGGGGGCACGCCCTGCAGCGAGAACTCCAGCGCCTGACGGATCCAGGGCGTCCCCGAGACGGCCCCCGGCGGCGTCACGCCATTGTGCTCGTCGTAGGTCATGAAGGAGAGGAAATCGGCGGCCTTAGCAAGCGCAGCGAAGTCATAGGCGCCGGACCACTGCCGGAAATAGTCGAGCAGCGTCCCGCTCGCGCCGGCATCGCCCGGCAGCCGCGGAATGACGGCGATCGATAGATTCAGCCCCGCGGCATGAAAGGCGCTGGCGCAGTCCTGCGTCAGCGCCGTCAAGAGGTCGCGGTCGGTCCACCGGATCTGTTCGAAGTCGAGTTGAAACCCCGCATATCCGTAGGTCTTTGCCTCATTGACCAGGTTGGCGGCAAGGGCGGCGCGCCGGGCGGGATCCGCCAGGATGGCATGCGCGACATCGGGATCGACGTCTTTGTTGACGACCAGCGGAATGATCGCAACACCGCCGGCGTGGGCCGCATCGATCACGTCGCGTCGCGCGTACCCGATGATGCCGCCGTCGGCATTGGCGTCGTACCAGGCCGGGCTCAGCACGTCGATCTGGCGCAGGTGGGCGAGGAGGGAGGCGCGGCCCTCATCGGTATTGACGTAGTACATCTGGACCATCCGGCCCGGCAGGACGCCCGTCAGCGTCGACGGGACCGTGAGTTCGGCGCTCTGGCCCTGACGGCTCCACGTCCCATCGGCCGCCTGGATCCCGGGGTCGACTGTGACGGCGGCGTGGTCCGAGAGCGCAAAGCCGGTCGAGACCAGCTCGACGGTGCGCGCATCGCGCCAGGTGAAGGTCGGATGTCCCGTCATCCGCAGGTGGGTCTGCGCCTGGGCACGGTCCGCGACCGCACGCGAAAATTGGATGGTGGCCGCGATGCTGGCTGGTCCGTCAACCTGCAGGTGATAGAGGCGCATCGACACCTCCGCGCCGAGCGGCGGGACGACCTCGAATGTCAGCTGGACGGTGTGTTTACTGCCCATCGGCAGCGGACCGGGAAGTGCCACGCGAAGGATCGTGGCCACCGGTGCGGCCGCCAGTGCGACCCGGCGGCCGTCCATGGAGAGCTGCCAGTCGCCCGCGCGCAAAGCGCGGCTCACCCTCACGACCAGCTCGGGCTTGGGCGAGACCTGGGGCGGCGGCGCGGACAGAATGGACGCGCCGTCCAGCTCCATGGCATCCACGTTGACGACCGGCACCGGGTTCAGCTCGGTCGCCGCCAGGCCCCCCAGCAGCAACATGCCGGTGGTGACGGCGCCGGCGCCCAGAAAGACCGGAAGGCGCATGCCGGACGCGAGTATCGGCGCGCGCCATCAGAACCGCAAACGATCGTTATGGCAGCAACTGAGGCTCAGCCGTTAGTGCCTTAGGGCGTCCTGGCACTATCAGCTTTGCTCCGAAGTCGTCCAGGCGCAAATCCGCTTTGCGTCGTTTGTCGCTCTGAGATCAGGGGTACGCTCATAGCGTGGACATGCTCGATATCCTTCGCCGTCAGGCGGGCCGGTTTCAGTGCCCCAAATGCGGGCAGAGCCTGGCCGACTGCCAGCTCGAGATGGTGGCGCATCACGACGACCAGTCCCTGGTCAAGGTGACCTGCGTCCATTGTCAGGACATCCGGGTGATCGCGGTCGCCATCGCCACTGAAGCCGAAACTGCGCCGGTGATCGACGACGTTCGGGACCAGCCTGCCGATGAGCTTGGAACGCCGATTACGACCGATGACGTGCTCGATGCGCGGCTGGCGCTCGCCCGCTTCGAGGGCGACTTCGCCAGCTTGCTGCGCTGACCCCCGTCACCAGGTCGTAACAATCCACTCGGCCATCCTCCCAGGGCTGTGTCAAAGCAGACACCGCCGCCGCTGGACTTAACCCAGCCTCGACTTTAAGATTGGCCCGTGAAGCGGGGGTGGCGCCGTGCGCTGGGGGCAAGCTTGCTGGCGCTGGCGTCATGGTCGTACGCCGGGCTCTCGGCTGTCGCCGCTCCGGCCGTTCCCACCTTCAGCCAGCGATCGCATCAGTGGTCACGCGACGCGCTTGGCAGCGATCCGGTTGACACGATCGGCTCGGCCGGTTGCGCCCTGACCGCGGTCACCATGGTGACGGCGGCCTACGGCTACTCGACCAACCCGCAACAGCTGAACCGCTGGCTCACCGAGCACGGCGGCTACATCGAGAACGATTTGCTGCTCTGGCGCCAGGCGGGCGCTGCCACCCAGGGCTCCGTCCGCTGGCAGTGGCTCCACGTGCCCGGCATGGTGTCGCAACTCAAGTCCGGCGACCAGGACATCGAGGACCTACCCCCGCAGTCACTCGTTGAAGCCCAGCTCGACGCTGGCCGCCTCGTTGTGGCTGAGGTGCGACTCTACGGCGGGATGCACTTCGTCGTGATCACCGGCCACAGCGGCCACATCCTTAATATCAACGACCCCTGGTTTGGCGACCGCACGACGCTGCAGGCGCGCTACGGCAACTACCAGCAGGCGGTGCACTCGGCGCAGATCTACTACCGCGGCTAGGAGGCGCGCTCAGGCCGCGGTGGCCAGCTCATCGTCGTAACCGGCGGCCCCCCACTGCCGAGTGCGCTGCGCGAGGGCGGCGCAGAGGTTCTCGAACGTATCCTCCCGGAAGAGCGCCCGATCCAGCTTCACGACCTGGCTGCCGGCCGCGATCTCCAGGTGGCCGCCCTTGCGGGTGATGACCTGGTTCATGCCATGCACCCGGTCCCATGGGATCAGGCGGGGTTGGCGATTGAGCCAGGCGTGGCCGACCGGCCGGAGCGCGACCCCTTCGTGGCTGACGATCACTTCCGTCCACTCGATGAAGAAGCTGTGGAAGAGCAAACCGAGGCTGAAGGCCATGCCGCAGCCCATCGCAATCGCGAGGGCGGCGAACGATCCACTGTGGGTCTCCGAGATCTCGACGACGGCCAGCACAAAGCCCAGGGCACAGGCCGCGATCGGCACGCCGGGCCAGAGGATCACGAGGCGATTCAGCGGGCTATCCGGCCGAAAGCTCATGCGTGCTCATACCGTATCGGCGCAGATCGAAGCTAACATTTCGGCAATCGATTCGCCGCAAAGATGTTTCCGGTGCGTCACGCTGCGCCCCGCGCTTTGGCGCCTATTAGACGTCTAGTTCTTTGACGTCGAGGTCGCGTAGCTCAGGCGGCGCAGCGAGCCCGTTATCGACCAGGATGCGCAGCAAGCGCAGCACGTAGCGGGCGCCATTGAGGTTGACCCCGTGCTGGCGCGTCAGCGTCTGGATCGCCTGCAGCTTGCGGATGTCGCGCTGCGAGAACCGTCGCCGGTTGGTCGACGTCCGCTTGGGCACCACCAGGCCGAGGTGCTCGTACATCATCAACGTGCGCGGATGCGTCTGCAGAATCTCCGACGCGACGCTGATGGTATAGATCGGCTTATCGAGCGAGAGGCTCGTATCGCTCGGTGCGCGGCGGGTTACTCCTTTAGCCAATCCTCGATTCCTTCTGAGAGGCTGGTCGGCGTCGTGCGCGCTTTGATGAGGTACTCGTGCGCTCCCAGCCGCAGCCCTCGCGCGACCAGGTCTTCTTCATCGTAGTTAGAGAGGATGATAACCGGAATCTCGCGCGTCTTATCCTGCGCTCGCAATTTCCTCAAGACCTCGAGTCCGTCCATTTTGGGGAGACGGATATCGAGAAAGATGATGTCCGGCTTCAGATCGCTGGCCTTCTTGAGGCCTTCCTCACCGTCGAGCGCGGTGTTGACGCGGTACCCATCGAGCTCGAGCTTGAGACGGTACATCTCGAGGACAGAAGGATCGTCTTCCACGAGGAGAACGTCGACCAGGTCCTCATCGGCCTGGGCCGCCTGACTGGCAGGGCTCGCGCCGGCGCTGCGGCGCGTCTTACTTTCCATAACACTCCCCTTGGCGCGAAGCAGTATAGACGAACTTCGCGCATCTCGCGACGTTTACGGGAAGCAATACGTCGGACTCCTTAGTGGGCATACGTTCCTGGGCTACAGTCCCGGAAAAGTTAAGGCCCTCCGAAGGGAGGGCCCGAAGAGGGGGGCAGAAGAACTAAGTCGGATTATAGGCAGGGGCTGATGCCTTGTCAACACCGAGACAGTAAGGAAGTATCCTGCCGCCACTATCGATAACGTGCTACCGCGTTGCAACACGCGGCGCAAAAATTTCTAGACGTCCAGCTGCGAAACGTCGAGGTCGCGCAGCTCGACGGGCGAGGGAAGCTGATGCTCCTGGAGCAGCTTGAGCAACTTCAGGATGTAGCGAACGCCGGCCAGGTTGACCGAGTGGTGCCGGGTCAGCTTCTGGATGGTTTGCAGTTTCATGACGTCGCGTTGCGAGAACCGCCGGCGGTTGGTCGAGGTCCGCTTGGGGACGACCAGCCCGAGGTGCTCGTACATCATGAGCGTCCGCGGATGGGTTTCGAGGATCTCGGACGCGACGCTGATGGTGTAGATCGGCTTGTCGAGGGAGATATTCGTGTCGCGCCGGGTATCACGCTTGAGAACGGTTGCCATAGGAGCCTCCATGATGTGTCTGCCTCCCGGTCTGAATACGGCGAGCGCCACGTGACATCTCCGACCGGCGTAAATCCTCCCGAGTATAGGGAGCAGGTCGCCCCAGCTCAACGCACGTTTCGTAAATAGATGTGAACTCACTTGACGGCCCAGCTCCGCGCTCACGTAGTAGACGGAACGGTAGTCCAGCGTTATCATGTTTCATAACAGGCGCCGTATCGCGCTGAAAAACCGGAGGTGCAGCATGGGCGAGTTGCGTGACAAGGTCGAAGGCGAGGTCAAAGACACCGGCGGCAGATGGAATGGGAAGGCAAGGCTCAGAAGGCGAAGGGCAAGGTCGAGGAGGTTGGTCGCGAGATGACCCAGGGCGATCCGACCGCGCCAGAGACGGCTGGCGACAAGGGCGTTTAGGCGAATTCGACGGGCCGGTCCGCTTCGGGCCGGCCTTTTCTATCGAGGGGTGGCGGGGGGCCTGCCACCGGCGGGTGGCGATGACTCGGCCGTAGCCGCCTCCGCCGGACCGGCGTCACCGGCGGGACGCCGTCCCGCATGGTAACGGGTTCCCCCCTCGGAGGTGGACGCCGATCCACCGTTGCGTACCCGGATGTGGCTCAAGGTCGACTCACGCAGGATGAGGAAGAGCAGCAGGGCGATCGAGCCGAGGAGGAAATTTGTTCCGAGCCAGCTGTAGTTGATGAAGAAGCCGACGATGAACCCGATCAGTGCCATCAGGAAGGCCGCGATCGTGCCCACGTGGGTGAACTCGTCCTGGAGATGGTGCCGGGGGAAGATCTGGCGAAGCCGGTGCTCGAGGCCGGCCTCGGCGGGTTGGCGGGCCGGGCCCGACGCCGATGCGGCGGAGGGCACGCCAGCGCCCGGATCGGCCTGCGACTTACCGCAGAACCGGCAGAACCGGGCGCCCGCCTCGATCGCCTTGCCGCACGAGCGGCAGAACACGGTCCCCGCTTTCGCCATCGGTTCCGAACTCGACAAAGCGGCCCCATTATACGGGCGTCGATCGCGAGCCACGTGGACCTCCGGGCGCCGTAACCAAACCGCGCCCGCCCCCGTTGGACAGGCAGCACGGGGACATTTCGGCGGCCACCTGGTGCGAAGGTGCTCCGCCTAGGTTATAATGGCGAAGTCAACTTTTCGGAAAGCAGGATAGTAACGATTTAAGGGGCCTGAATTGATAAGCATCCGGCATGCGACGCACCCAGCGACGGCCAGCGGCCTCTCATCCCTCGCGGCTCGGCGACGCCAGATCCGACGGCAGCGCCGGTCGGCGCTCCGAACCCTCGCCAGCGGCGCGGGGTGGGGAGCGGTTATCCTTGTCTCTCTTTGGCTCCTGCTTTCCGGGATTTTCGGGTTTCTGAGCGCCTAGCCGCCCGTCGGCGAAGCCAGCGTCATCTCGCTCGCTGGCGCAAGCGGAGCCGCCGCGACTTTCGCCGCGTGATCATTCTCGGCCTCATCGTTGTCTTCCTCGTGCCCCTCATGGGCATCCCGGCGATCACCGCACAGGCGGTTGGTCCCCTCCCGGCGGTCAGCGGGCTTGCCTCCAACAAGATGGATCAGGACACCCTCATCTACGACCGCCATGGCACCTTGCTCGCCGATATTGGCAAGGCGGGTGACCATCGCATCGTGGTGCCGCTCAACTACATCTCGCCCTGGGTGGTCAAAGCCACCCTCGCGACCGAGGATCGCACCTTTTATTCCAACAGCGGGATCGACATCGGCGGCATCGTGCGCGCGGCGATCGCCAACTACCAGCATCACAAGGTCAAGCAGGGTGGTAGCACGATCAGCCAGCAGTTGGTGAAACAGGTCTACATCGGCACGAACGCTCCTGCGGACATCCAGCGCAAGCTGAAGGAAGCGATCCTCGCCATCGAGCTCAACCGTGAGTACAGCAAGAGCCAGATCCTCGAGATGTACCTCAACACGATCTTCTATGGAAGTCAGACCTACGGGATCGAGGCCGCGGCCCGCAGCTACTTTCAGAGCAACGCCCACGACCTCAGCCTGGCGCAGGCCGCGATGCTCGCCGGCTTACCCCAGGCGCCGACGCAGTACAACCCGGTCGTGAACTTTCAGTCGGCCAAGCAGCGACAGGCGCAGGTGCTGGCCGCCATGGTCGGTGAAAAGTACATCACCGCTGCGCAGGCCGAAGCGGCGTATGCCGTCAAGCTCCAGGTCTCACCTCCGATCACGAAATTCGAGGCACCCTACTTCGTCGACTATGTCCTGAAGACGCTCGCCAAGCCCCCTTACAACATCAACAATTCCGATAACAACCGCAAGGGGTATCGCGTGTACACCAGCCTCGACCTGAACCTCCAGCACATGGCGGAGCAGGTGGTGCGCGAACAGATCGCGCAGAAGGGGAATTACTACAACTTCCACGATGCCGCCCTCGTCAGCATGAACCCCAAGACGGGCGAGGTCCTCGCGATGGTCGGCGGGGACGACTACACAAGGCCGGGCGGACAGTTCAACCTTGCCTATGACGTGCCGCGTCCTCCCGGATCCAGCTTCAAGATCTTCACCTACACCGCCGCGATCGAGAGTCGCAAGGTG
>VBFF01000056.1 GCA_005889285.1 Chloroflexota bacterium | reverse complement strand
GCTTCGCGCCGGACGTGGAGCGCATCATCGAGTTGACCTACCAGCCGCAGATGGCCCTCGCCTCCGCGACAATGCCCGATTGGGTCAGCCGCATGATTCAGCGTCACCTCGACGACCCCGTCCGCGTCGTGGTTGCCGCGCCCGCCGAGGAGACCCTGGAGCACGGGCTGCTGCGTGTCGCCCGTCCGGAAAAACTGCGCACGCTCAGCAAGCTGCTGCAGCGTCACCGCGGCTCCGCCATCGTCTTCGGCCGCACCAAGCATGGCGTTCGCAAGCTGAGCCGCGACCTGCGCAATCTCGGTCACGACAGCGCCGATCTGCAGGGCAATCTCTCGCAGAACGTTCGGGACCGCACCATGGACGCCTTCCGTGGACTCCGCACCAACGTGCTGGTCGCCACCAACGTGGCCGCCCGTGGCCTCGACATCAGCCACGTCGACCTGGTGATCAACTACGACCTCCCCGACTCGCCGCAATGGCTCACGCATCGCGTCGGCCGCACCGCCCGCATGGGCGTCAAAGGCCGCGCGCTGACCTTCGTCACGCCCGAGGATGAGGCCGCCTGGCGCACGCTCCGTCGCCAGGGCGCACCCGCCCTGCCCGAGCTGGACGTGCGACACCTGCTCGCCGAAGGCGACTGGCGCTACATCGCCGCCTCGCTGGTGGAGCCGGAGCCCAGGGTGCGCACCGCGCGCGTAACGCCCGGGCCGTCCGGTGCCGCCCGTCCTGCCCAATCGTGGAATGGCCGCCGCCGCCGCCCTCGCGGGCGCGGCCCGTATCGATCCGACCAGCGGCCCGCCTCGGCTGGCGCTTAATCTAGACGACAGGGGACAAACGAGCAGCGGGGTGAGCTGATGGCAAAAAGCTCGGTCAGCGAGGTTCACACGACCCAGGGCCTGGATTTCATCCGGGAACTGGGGCAGCAGTTGCGAGTCGACGGCATCCGCGCCAGCACCGCCGCCGGTTCCGGCCATCCCACCTCATCGATGTCGGCGGCGGACCTGATGGCGGTGCTGATCACGCGCTATTTCCATTACGACTGGAACGACCCGAAGCAGCCCAACAACGACCACCTGATCTTCTCCAAGGGGCACGCCTCGCCCTTGCTCTACGCCATCTTCAAGGCGGTCGGCGTCGTCAGCGACGATGAGCTCCTCACCTTCCGCAAGTTCGGGTCCCGGCTCGACCCGTGGGTCGACGTCGCCACCGGGTCGCTCGGCCAGGGGCTGCCGATCGCCGTCGGTGTGGCGCTCGCCGGGCGCAAGCTCGACCAGCTCCCCTACCACGTCTGGACCCTGACCGGCGATAGCGAGCTGGCCGAGGGATCGATCTGGGAGGGACTCGACAAGGCCGGCTACTACGGACTCTCGAATTTCACCGCCATCTTCGACATCAATCGCCTCGGCCAGCGTGGACCGACCGAATACGAGTGGGAGACCGATGTCTACCGCGACCGGGTTCAGGCCTTCGGCTGCCGGGCGATCGTCATCGACGGTCACGACCTGGAGCAGATCGACCAGGCGCTGGGGCAGGCGCGCGGGGCGACTGCCAAGCCGACCGTCGTGATCGCGCGCACCATCAAGGGGAAGGGCTTCAGCGAGATCGAGAACAAGGAGAACTGGCACGGCAAGGCCTTACCCGCCGACATGGCGGAGCGCGCCATCACCGAGCTGGGCGGCGTGCGCCACCTCCGCGTCGATGGGATGAAGCCAGAGTCCGGTGAACCGGCGATCACCGACGCCCGGGTGGAGATCACGGTCCCTACCTATAAGAAAGGCGACAAGGTCGCGACCCGCAAGGCATATGGCGACGCGCTCAAGGCCTTGGGGGCCCGTCCGCGAGTCGTCGCCATGGACGGCGAGGTCAGCAACTCAACCTTCGCCGAGGAGTTCGCCAGAGCCTACCCGGATCGCTACTTCGAGATCTTCATCGCCGAGCAGCAGCTGGTCGCGACCGCGGTCGGGATGAGCGTGCGCCATTACATTCCGTTCGCGTCGACCTTTGCCGCCTTCTTCAGCCGGGCGTACGACTTCATCCGCATGGCGGCGATCTCGCAGGCGAACATCCGGCTCGCCGGCTCGCACGCCGGTGTCGAGATCGGCGAGGATGGTCCGTCCCAGATGGCGCTCGAGGACCTGGCGATGATGCGGGCGATTCACGGCTCGACGGTCCTCTATCCGTCGGACGCGACCTCGGCGGCCGCGCTCGTCGTGTCGATGGCCGACCATCCGGGGATCAGCTATCTGCGGACCACCCGCGGCGCCTATCCGGTGCTGTATGACGCCGGCACCAGGTTCCCAATCGGTGGCTCCAAGCTGGTCCGCAGCGACCCGAACGACCGGGTCGTCCTGATCGGGGCCGGCGTGACGGTGCACAACTGCCTGGCGGCCGCCGATGAGCTCGAACGCGAAGGCATCAAGACGCGCGTTATCGACCTCTACAGTGTCAAGCCCGTCGACAGGGTCACGCTGCAGGAGGCGGCGGCCCTGACGCGTGGCCGCCTGGTGGTCGTCGAAGACCACTACCCCGAGGGCGGCGTCGGCGCCGCCGTGATGGAAGCCCTGGCCTCGGACATGGATCCGCCCCGGATCGTGCACCTCGCGGTTCGGGGGCTCCCGGGTTCGGGAAAACCGGCGGAGCTGATGGATAAAGCGGAGATCTCAGCGCGGCACATCGTGGCGGCCGCCAAGCGACTCTACGGAATATAGGAGGGATGGCATGGCCGTTCTGAAGATCCTGGAACTGGTGGGGACCTCGAAGGAAAGCTGGAGCGACGCGGCCCGCGAAGCCGTCAACGAGGCGGCCAAAACGGTGCGCGGCATCGAAACGGTCGAGGTGGTGCACTCGAAAGCAGTCGTCCAGAACAACCGCCTGACGGAGTACCAGGTGCAGGTCCGGATTGGCTTCCGCATCGAGCGGGCCGCCGGCAGCGCCGCCAAGAAAAAGGCGTAGCGCCGCCCGTCATGTTGCGCAACCTCTTCGGCTCAAAGGCTCACGCGCGCGTCTTCATGCCTCCGGGGATCACGCTGCCAGCCGGTGCGGTCGAGGCTCACCGGCGGCGACATCCGGCGGCGACTGGCCAGACCAAGGCCGGGCAGACACAGAATTTCATCGTCTTTTCTGATGGGACCGCGGATGGTGATGGCGCGGCCCAGGCGATGCTGGACAAAGCGGAGGCCGACTACGCCGCAACCCAGGTTTGGTTCGGCGGGCTAACGCCACCGGGCTTGCCCTTTTACGTCTACGCCGACCCCAACGCGGGCGGGGCGTATCACATGACCTGCGCCGGCACGGATGTCCACGTGCTCTCCGATCCGGTGCGTGCACCGGGCTTCCTGACCGCGGAGATCGTCGAGGTCTTCGAGGCGGCCATCAACAACGGCTGGGACTGCGCCGTGACCAACGGTGAATCGCTCTCGCGCGTGCTCGCGTTCGAGCGCCATCCGGAAATCGCGGCGGAGTTCAATCCCACCGAGCAGGATTGGTGGGCGCAGGGCCATCGAGACTACGTCAACGACAACTCCGCCGGCGACACGGACCAGATCGCGTCCGGCTGCGGCGATCTCTTCCTCTACTACCTGCACTCCCAGCTGACCTTCGACTGGACGACGGTTTGCGGGGCCGGCGGCCCCACGCTCGGAGCCACCTATCAGGCGCTGACGGGCTACGATCCCCAACAGGGTTTCAAGGATTTCATCGCAGCCCTGAAGGCCATCGACCAGGCCGGCACCCTGGCGCTTCCAGCCTCCGGGAACCCCTTTCCCATCAAGACATAACCGGGCGGGTGCGTCGTCCAGCGGCCCATCGCGCACTCGGCCGAAATCACGACGGCCTCGTCTGCGCGTACAGGCCGCATACGACGCCCGCCCTGTTACGCGCGAAAGCGCGGCGGCCCGAGGGCCGCTTAATACGGCAGCTCGTCCTCGGCCATTCCGAAGTGGTGGCCGACCTCGTGCCGCATCGTCTCGCGCACCTCTTCGGCCAGCTCCCGATCGTCGCTCACGACATTCTCGTGGTTGCGCTGGTAGAGGACGATGCGCTCGGGAAGGCCGTGCTCGAGCACGGTTGCGCCCTCGTAGAGGCCTAGCAGATCCGGATCTTCTCCCTCCCGGACCGCCTCGATGTCGGGCAGGTCATCAACCACGATCAGGGTGTTGGACATCTGCGCCTGAAAAGCTTCGGGGATGCCCGCGAGCGCTTGCTCGGCGAGACGGGCAAAGCGATCGCGCGAGACGCGATACGGGACGCCATAATCCTGGGGACGCAGCGACGCGGCACGCCGGAATGCCGTCACGGCGTCGTCATTTTTGAGCCAGACGCGGATCCGCCCCAGCAGGTTCCAGGTCGCCGCATCCTCGTCGCCGGCGAGCGCCTGCTGCGCGAAATCGGCCGCGACCGGCATGTCGCCGGCACGGTAGGCGAGTCGGGCGGCGAGCCGCAGCCAGCCGGCGTCCGCTGCACCGGGCAGGCCGCGCAGCTCCGCCAGCGCGTCGGAAAACCTTTCGGCGATTGTTGCGATCGCGCCATCCGCGTCACCGTCGCGAGCCTGTTGTAGAGCTTTCACCACTCGGTCTCGCCGCGTGGGCGCGCCGCCGCGGAACCAGCGGCTAAGCGGCATGTCCATTACGGACGGCGGCCTGCAAGCCTGTGTTCAGGCGCCCGTTACATCGGCAATGGGCCA
>VBFF01000055.1 GCA_005889285.1 Chloroflexota bacterium | reverse complement strand
GGTGTATGGGGCGCGCCCACTCAAACGCGTCATCCAGCGCCGCCTCCAGGACCCGCTCGCCATGGCCGTGCTCGATGGCAAGTTCCACGAAGGTGACACCGTCCTGGTCGATGCCGAGAAGGGCGAGCTCGTGCTGCGCAAGGCCGGCGCCAAGGAACACGCCGGCGTCGCCAGCTAACACCGCTCCCGGCGTTGGAGCCGTAGAATAGCCGGGCGCTGCGAGCCGCCTTAGCTCAGCGGTAGAGCAATGGTTTCGTAAACCATCGGTCCGGGGTTCGAATCCCCGAGGCGGCTTTTCCTAATTGTCGGTCTCCACGGTGCAGGGCACGGCCCGCCTGACCGCATCCTGTACCGGACAGTGCGCGTCGGCCCAGCGGACGAGAGCCGCCATCTGCTCGGGCGAGGCACCATTCCCTCCGATCCGCACGCGTGCCCGCGAACTCATTGGCCCCGCGGGGACCGAATCGTCGATGCCGAGAATTCCGCGGTCGTCCGATTCACTATCGACGACCACCTCGATTCGACCTGGTTCCAGACCTTGCTGGGCAGCCCGCATGGCGATGAGTGTCGCCAGGCAACTGGCCTGGGCGGCGCGAAGCAGCCATCCCGGGGAGGGCGACTGGTCAGTCCCCCCCACGGACTTCGGCATGTCGGTATGGATCGACATGCCCTGCGGCCCATGGACCGTCACGGCCAGCCCGGACTCCAGGACGGCGGTTGCGGCGCTGTCCGTATAGCGGGCGTCATCGGGGTGGGCTTTGAGATAGGCAATGGCATTCGCGAGTGCATCCCGAATGTCGGTGTTGGACATGTTTACCTCCTAGCTTGATCCGTTGAATGGTCGCACAAGCCCTTTTACTAAGCTTCGCCGGTGCGCACTCTCTCCACCGAGACCGCGCGACGGCTGGCGATCACGCGTCAGCGATTGGCCGGCAAGCGCGCCAAGCCGAACGCCGACGGCATCCTCGATGTCGTCAGGGACATCGGTTTCCTGCAGCTTGACCCAACGAACGTTGTCGCCCAGAGCCACCAGCTGGTCATCTTCAGCCGCGTCGGGCCGTACCAAACAAAACACCTTGACACGCTGCTCTGGGACGAGCGCCGTCTCTTCGAGTCCTGGGCGCATGCCGCGTCCATCGTTGCCACTGAGCACTACCCGATCTTCGACGGAATCATGCGCCGCATCGCGGCCGGCAAAGGGTTCTGGCATGGGTTTACGGTTTCCGGCGAGCGGCAGGCACAACGCGTGCTGGCCTGGATGAAGGCGAACGACTCACTGCGCCGCAGCATCTTACGCCAGATCCGAGACCGTGGCCCGCTGCCCTCCCGCGCATTCGAGGATCAGTCCAGCGGTGCCTGGCGGAGCAGTGGGTGGAATAACGGCCGCAACGTCGGCATGATGCTCTTCTACCTGCAGATGACGGGACAGCTGATGGTCGCGGGGCGAAGCGGTGGTCAAAAGCTCTGGGATCTCCCGGAGCGCTGTTTGCCTGCCTGGACGCCGAAGACCAGGCTGGCCGAGCCGGCGATCGTCCGGTTGGCCACCGAGATCTCGCTGCGGGGGCTCGGGGTCGCGTCGCCTGCGGATGTTCGGGAGAACTTCATTCGCTGGAAGTATGAGAATCTGCCGGCGGTGCTGGCATCACTGGAGAAAGACGGAAGAATTCTTCCGGTTACCGTCCAAGATGGCGATCGGTCCTGGCCAGGAACCTGGTACGTGCACGCGGATGACATGGCGCTCCTCGACCGGATCGAGGCTGGTGATTGGAAGCCGCGCACCACGCTGCTCTCACCCTTCGACAACCTGATCATCGACCGCAAGCGCACCAGCCGGATGTTTGGGTTCGACTACACGATGGAGATTTATGTGCCGGCGGCGAGGCGCCGCTACGGCTACTTCGCGATGCCCGTGCTCCATGAGGACCGGCTGGTGGCACGCGTCGACCCGGCGATGAACCGCGACACGAAACGGCTGTCGATCCGGCAGGTGTCGGTCGAGCCTGGGTGCGCCGATTTGCAGGTCGCCCGAGCCACCCGAGAAGCGATCGCCGGGCTCGCGACCTTCCTCGGAGCCGGCGGCATCGACTACGACGGCAAGGTGCCCGCTCGCTGGCGGCGCGCCCTCAGTGCCTAAAGACCGTCAGGGCACGACCTCGGGAAAGCCGATGACGCGGGCGTCCAGCTCCAGCAGCGCCGCGTGCGCCGCCTTCAATGCGCCGAGTTGCGCGCGCAGTACCTTGAGGGCAGCGTCCGACGCCACGGTCGATCCGCTCTTCTCGAGCTCGGCCAGACCGCGGCCGGCTTCGTCGATGGACTCCCGCAGCACCGCTAATTCAGCGTTCATGCCACCACGCTACCGCATGCCGGTGCCCGCAAGGGGCGAGGGAGATTCCACGTCGTACTGGTGTGGAGCGAGGTGGGGAGTCCACGCCTGCGCAGGCATCGAGGGGGATGACGTTCGATCTCATCTGCCGCGGCTGCGGCGCGTGTGCCCAGCGCAGCTGGGATCCCACCGAGGCGGTGAGCGCCACCATCTGCCCGGCCTGCGACGCCTCGATGTCGGTGATCGGGATCGACTTCCCGGCCGGGCGCGAGGAAGTCGGGCTGGCGAAAGTCCTCGAAGTGATCCAGGGCGCCGGCATCGTGCCGATCGCCGTCGAGCGCCGGGCGCGCCGCCATTTGCACGCCGAAGCCGCCTGATCATCCGCCACAGCGGGCGCAATCAACGTAGAATGGCCGCGAATGACGGCGTTCTGGTTCTGGGTGATCGTCGCCATCGCCTTCGCGGTCGTCGAAGTCATGACGGTCGCGTTCTTTGCCGTCTTCATCACGATCGGTGCGCTGGGCGCCGCGGTCGTCAGTCTGCTGGGCTTTGGCCTGCTGGTTCAGGCGATCGTGTTGGGCGTCCTCGGGGTGGCCGGGATCATGATCGCGCGTCCTTTTCTCGTCGATCGGCTGCACATCGGACGGCCGACTCTCCGCTCAGGGGCCGACAGCATGGTTGGTCACCAGGCGATGCTGCTGGAGCCGATCCTCGGCGTTGGGCAGCCCGGCCACGTCAAGATCGCCGGTGAGCTCTGGCCCGCACTCACCGAGGATGGTAGCCCCGTGCCGGCCAACACCCTCGTAGTTGTCACCGCGCTCCGCAGCACCACGCTGATCGTTCGCCCAGCCTCGTCCCCATCAACCGCGACTGTCTGAGAAGAGGTGGAGTTCATGTCCGCACCCTTGATCGTCGGCGCCATCTTGGTGCTCCTCGCCATCGTCATCATCGCCCGCACCGTCAACATCGTCCAGCAGGGTTACGTCGGCATGGTCAAGCGCGTCGGCGAGTTCCATTCGGTCCGGCAGCCCGGTCTGACCTTCCTGGTGCCGCTCGTTGACTCGATGGTGCTGGTCGACATCCGTGAGACGCCCCGAACCGGCGACAAACAAGACGTCATTACGCGCGACAACGTCACCGTGAGCGTCAACGCCACCATCTTCAGCCAGGTCGTCGACCCCAAGCTTGCCTTGTTCAGCGTTAGCAATTACTTCATCGCCATCGACCAGCTCTCGCGCACCACGCTGCGCGCCATCTTCGGCGGGATGAGCCTGGACGACGCGCTCAGCCAGCGGGAGCGGATCAACGCCCAGCTGCAAGCGCAGATGGAGTCGGTCACCGACAAGTGGGGCATCCGGATCAACCGTATCGAGATCGTCGACATCACCCCGCCGCAGATGATCCTGAACGCCCTGGCGCTGCAGAAGACGGCCGACCAGGAGAAGCGTGCCTTCATCCTCAAATCCGAAGGACAGCAGCAATCCCAGATCAACATCGCGGACGGCCAGAAGCAGGCACAGATCAAGACCGCTGAAGGTGATAAGCAGTCGGCCATCCTGCGCGCCGAAGGCCTGCGGCAGGCGACCATCCTCGAGGCGGAGGGCCGGGCCCAGGCGGTAGAAACGGTCTACAAGGCGATCAAGGACGCCGCCCCCGATCCGATCCTTGTCTCTATTCTGCAACTCGACACGCTCTCGAAGTTCGCCAACAGCGAGAACGCCAAGCTTGTTGTTCCCGTGGAAACCGCCGGCTTGCTCGGCGCGGCCCAGGCCCTGCGCAGCGTGCTCGACGGCGTACCGACGGCCGCAAAACCATAGAGAGACCCGGGGCGACCGAGGTCTCGATCGCTGATGCTGGCGGAGCAGCGCCACTACGATCATCCCCAGCTCACCGAGACGGAGATCGAGCACGACGTGGCGACCGCCCCTGCCGCCCGATTCTCCGGTGAGAACGTGATCCTGGCGGCGCGCACCGCCAGCAAGGTTGTGGGTCTGTGCTGGTGCGTCTTCTTCAACCCGGGCACCGGCCTCGAGGCGGAAGTCGCGGAGGTCTACGTCGATCCCGGCTTCCGCTCCCAGGGAATCGGTGGAAAGCTATTGCGCCAGGCGGTGCAACTGTTTCGTGAGCGGAATGTCACCTTCGCCGCCGTCTGGACGCGCGAGAACAATCCGCAGGCGGTGCGGCTCTACGAGGAGGCAGGATTCCGCCGGACGGAACAGTTGGTCCTTACGTGGCTTCCGCTGCCCGGTCGCTGAAACAGGCCAGCGTAGAATTGGGCTGAGTTCGATGGCGAGCGAACCTCAATTCCTCCCACCCCCTTCCGAGCCGGCGCCCCTGTCGCCCGTGCCGGTGGACAAGCCGGCCACGCCGCGCCGCCGGATGGGCATGCTGGGGATCGTCGTGATCAGCGCGCTGGTCGGCGCCCTGGCCGGTACCGCCGCAACCATACTCGTGGCCCCGCGCTTGATCAAAGTGACGCCGACCACTGTCGGCGGTGGTGGCATCGGGCCACTGGCTCCCGTCACCAACAACGTCACCGAAGAGTCGGCGGTGATCAGCGTCGCCGACCAGGATGGCAAGGCGGTCGTGGAAATCAAGACCACGATCTCGTCGCCGGACATGATCCTCCAGTCGGAGCAGCATGGAATCGGCTCCGGTTTTATCGTCCGCTCCGATGGCTACATCGTGACGAACAACCATGTCGTCGAAAACGCCAGGCAGCTCCAGGTCATCCTGCGTGATGGGGCGAAGAAGTTCGATGCCCGCGTCATCGGCACCAGCCCGGAGGACGACGTCGCGGTCATCAAGGTCGACGCGCAGGACTTGCCGGCGCTGAGCTGGGGCGACTCGAACGCGCTCAAGGTTGGCCAGCTCGCCATCGCGATCGGGAGCCCGCTGGGCCAGCAGAACAGCGTTACCAAGGGCGTCATCAGCGCGCTCCACCGCTTCATCTCGATCCCGAACCCCACGACGGGCCAGGTGGAAAACATCCTCAACGCCATCCAGACGGACGCCCAGATCAACCCGGGCAACAGCGGTGGTCCGCTCTTGAACTCCGGCGGCCAGGTCATCGGCGTGAACTTTGCGATCGAGCAGGCGCAGGCGGGCCCAGGCCTCGGCTTCGCGCTGGATGGCAACGCCGCTCGGGACATCGCCAACCAGCTGATCCAGACCGGACACGTCAACCGTCCCTTCCTGGGCGTCACCTACAACCAGATCGATGAGACCGCCGCCTCCGCCAACGGGCTCGTGGTCGGCGCCGTGGTCACCGCGATCACGCCCGGGTCGCCGGCAGACCGCGCGGGGATCAAGGTCCAGGACGTCATCACCAAGGTCAATGGCCAGTCGATCGACGATTCGCATCCGCTGAAGGACGTGCTGCGCCAGTACGCGCCCGGGACCAAGGTGTCGGTCACGATCTACCGCGGCGGCAAGAACCAGACGCTCCAGGTCACGCTCGGAACGCACCCCTGATCGCGGCGCCGCCGACGTCGCCGTCGTCGATCATCGACCAGGCGGTCCGCGACGCCGTCAGCTCCATCGCGGGCTGGCCGCCGGACGCGAGAGAACTGCCGGCGGTGCTGGTGGAGCGGACCCAGAACCCCACCCATGGCGACTACTCGGTGACGCTGCCGCTGAAGCTCGCCCGAACGCTCCGCCGGCCGCCGATCACCATTGCCAATGAGCTGGCGGCGGCGATGGCGCTCCCGCCGTCGTTCGGCCGCACCACGGTGGCGGCGCCCGGGTTCATCAACGTCACCCTCGAGCCGGCCTGGTTGCAGGCACAGCTCGCGTCGATTGCGGACGCCGCGGAGCGGTGGGGGAGAAGCGAGATCGGGCGCGGCGTAAAAGTCCAGGTCGAGTTCGTCAGCGCCAATCCCACCGGACCGCTGCTCTTCAGCCACGCCCGTGGCGCGGTCGTTGGCGATGTGACGGCGCGAATTCTGGCCGCCTCGGGATTCGACGTCCAGCGCGAGTACTACGTCAACGACAGGGGTCGGCAGATCCGCCTCCTCGGCGAATCCATCCAGGCGCGCATGATCGACCGGCCGGTGCCCGAAGGGGGATACAGCGGTGACTACATCGCGGAGATCGCGACGGAAGCCACCGCCCGGGCGATATCGCCGGAGCCCGTGACGTTGTCCGAGTTTGGCGTCGAGTGGGTCCAGCGCCGCATCCAGGAAGACCTGGCGCGGCTGGACGTCCGCCATGACCAGCTCTTTCTGGAGAGCAGCCTGTACGCGGGATGGGACCAGGAGACGATGGCGAAACTGGCATCTCTCGGGCGGGTAGCCCAGCATGATGGTGCCACCTGGTTCAAGTCCGACAGTGGAAAGGACGAGGTGATCATCAAGCGTGACGGCTACCCGACGTACTTCTGGTCGGACGTCCTCTATCACCGGGATAAGTTCGAGAAGCGGGGCTTCGACCGCGTGGTGGACGTCTGGGGCGCCGATCACCAGGGCCAGATCGGTCGCGTGCGTGAGGCGCTCGGGGTACTCGGGATCGATCCGCAGCGGCTCGCCGTCCTGCTGGTCCAGCTGGTGTCGGTCAAGCGGGGAGAGGAAACAGTGCGGATGTCCCGCCGCGCCGGGGTCGGCATCTCACTGAAGGAGATGCTCGACGAAGTTGGGCCCGATGCCGTGCGCTACTTCTTTCTGCTGCGTTCGGCCGATGCCCAGATGGAGTTCGATGTCGACCTGGCGCGGCGCCAGTCGAGCGAGAACCCCGTCTACTACGCGCAGTACGCGCATGCGCGGCTCGCCAACGTGCTGACCTTCGGCGCCGGCGTAAGCGCCCAGCCGGCGCTCGGCCGCCTCGACTCCGAGTGGGAGCTCGAGTTGATGCGGGTGATGTTGCGCTGGCCGGATGTCGTGCGCGAAGCTGCGGAGGCGCGCGAACCTCACCGGCTGGCCTTCTTCACCGATGAGCTCGCGGCCGCCATCCACCGCTTCTACAAGAACTGCCGGGTGGTCACGGAAGATGCTCCGCTGACGGCGGCCCGCCTCCTGCTTTCCCGCGCGGCTAAAACGACGATCGGCAACGCCCTCGGATTGATGGGCGTCGCCGCGCCCGACCGAATGTAGACTACGGGCCGATGGAGATCACCTATTTCGGCCTGAACGCGGTCCGGCTGCGCGGCCGCGAGGCGACCGTGATGATCGACCCCTACGAGCCGAAGCTCGGGCTTGCCCCGGTCCGGCTCAACGTCCAGATCGTCATCTTCACCCACGAAGACCCGACCCACTTCAGCCTGCAGGGACTGGCGGGGGACCCTCACCTCGTCACCGGCGCCGGCGAGTTCGAGATCAAGGCGGTCGCCATGACCGGAACGCAGACCTACCACGACGCCAAGAAGGGTGCGGAGCGGGGAAAGAATTTCATCTATACGGTGGAAATCGACGACCTTCGGATCTGTCATCTCGGTCACCTCGGGCACGGGCTCAGTGAGGATCAGCTCGAGGGGATCGGCAGCAAGATCGACGTGCTCTTCGTGCCGATCGGCGGCGGCAGCCACATCAACTCCGCGCAGGCGACCGAGATCGTCAACCAGATCGAGCCGAAGCTGGTCGTTCCGATTTCCTACAAACTGCCGGGTCTGACGCTGCTGGCGCAAAACCTCGAAGGCGTGGAAAAGTTCGCCAAGGAGATGGGCGCAACCGACCTGACGCCGCAGCCCAAGTTGCAAATCTCGGCGACGCCGTCGGTCGACGAGACCAAACTGCTCATCCTCGAGCCGCGCGGTGCCACC
>VBFF01000045.1 GCA_005889285.1 Chloroflexota bacterium | reverse complement strand
CCGTGCCGTGATCGCGGATAACGGGATGGGAGGCACCGCCGCGGTCCGTGTGATCGCGCTGACGACGGGACGCCTTGTGTACCAGCGATCGTATGGCGCGGCAGGCGTCGGCGTGATCAGCTCGCGCGATGGGCGGTATCTGGCGGAGCAGACGACAACTTTTGACGCTCAAGGCCAGCTTGCGACCGCGTTCACGATGATCCGGCGGGTAGTCGATGGGCGGACGGTGGCCCGGCTCGATAACCAGCGCGTCCTGCGATTCTCCTGGGATGGGACGCGCGTGGTGACGGTGCCCATCCTCAGCGGCAGCGACGTGACGCTCCTCGAATGGCAGACCGCAAAGGTCCTATGGCGACAGGCCGGTGATCCGGCCATGGTCGGCCGTCCCGCCTTTGCCATGTCGCAGCCGAACGGGACGGCCATGGCGATCGGGGTCGGGGGCGCGGATCGTAGCGGTGCGCTCGACGAGCTCTGGATCGTCGCTGCCGACGGCCAGGCGACGCAGGTCGTAAAGGGGTTGCTCTACGCCGCGTTCACCGGCGGCTTCTGACGCGACCGGCCCGTGAAGAGCAAGTATCCATAGAGCAGCACGCCGGTCGTCAGGCCGACGGCGACCTTGACGCCGGTGGGCGCATCCGACGGGCTGAGGTTTCCCTCGATGATGCCGGCGATGATGAGCAAGGGTGCCAGGCCCGCCAGGATGATGACGGCCTTGCGCGCCGCCAGCACGAGCGCATCGCGGCGCCGGTACGCACCCGGTGAGAGGATGGCCCAGCCCATCATCAACCCGCTGGCACCCGCCGCGACCACAACCGAGAGCTCGAGCACGCCGTGCGCGATCACGAAATCGAGCAGCCCGGGTGCGATGCCGTAGGCGTTGGTCAGGCCGAGGAGGCCGCCCAGCTGGATCCCGTTCGTCATCAGCACGTAGACCGTCGGCAGGCCGAGCAGCACGCCAAATGCGAAGGCGAGGATCGACACGTTGATGTTGTTCGTCATGATCACCCCCGACATCAGCGCGCGCGTGTCGGGCGAGATCTGGGTCCAGAGTTGGTGATTGTGAACCCCCTGCACGATTTGCGCGGGGACCAGCGCGTAGGCCAGCTTCGGGTCGAGGGTGACGGCGATGAAGGCGATGACGGCCGGGCCGAACAACAGAAGCGCGGCCGCGATCAGGTAGGGGGCCGCTTCGCGGTAGGTCTGCGGCAAGGTGCGTTTGTAGAAGACCGCGATCCGTTCCCCGAGATTGCCGCCCTGCCGGTACACCGCGGCGTGACCGCGCGCGACCAGGCCGTTCAAGTATCCGGCAACCGGCTCGGTGGGCCAGTCGCGCTTGGCGCGGGCAAAGTCGGCGGTCGCGCGGCGATAGAGCGCGGCCAGTGACAGGACCTCCGTCGGCAGCAACCCGCCGACGCGGCTCGTCCCGGCTCGCTGCAACAATTTTTCCAAACGGTCCCACTCGGGCCGCCGCCGGGTTACGAACTCATCGGCGCGCATCTATCCATGATGACGCACGGCGGCCTGAAATCTCTCCGTGAACGGGCGGTAGACTGCAGGCGTGCAGCCGCCGGATTCCTCAGACGACCTGGTTGTCTCCACGCCGGAACGGGTGGCGTTCCAGTACGAGATCGCGGGCATCGGGAGCCGTTTCCTGGCGCAGTTCATCGACGTGCTGGTGATTACCGTGATCCAGATCGTCCTCACCATCGGAGCGGCGGCGCTGGGCGGCATCTTCAACTCGATCCAGGTCTTCGGGCTGGTGGAGCTGATCCTCAGCTTCGTCCTGATCGCCGGCTACTTCCTCATCAGCGAGGCCGCCTGGAATGGGCAGACGCTGGGAAAACGGTATGTACGCCTACGGGCGGTCGGTGACCATGGGGAGCCTCTCACCATCAGCCAGGCGGCGATCCGCAACCTGGTTCGGGTGGTGGACTTCCTGCCGGCGTTCTACGCGATCGGCATCGTGACCATGTTCAGTAACAGCCGGGCCAAGCGGCTCGGCGATTTCGCGGCTGGCACCCTCGTCGTGCGCGACCGTGAACGCGTCAGCCTCTACGACCTGGCCAGCACCGCGCCGACGGCCGCGCCTCCGCCAAAGCCTGTCTCGTCCATCTGGTCAACCCCCAGCACGGATACCCCCGTCGCCGGCGAGCCGTCAGCAGCGATCGACCGTCCGGTGGATCCGTCGCTGCGCCGCCTGGTGGTGGCCTACGCGGCCCGGCGCGAACTGCTGCCCGCTGCTCGCCGCGAGGCGCTGGCGAGGAGCGCGGAACCGGCGTTACGCGCGGCACTGCCGGATGTCGTCGCCGCCGCCGGTCCCCTGGCGGCGCTCGACCAGCTCGCCGAACGCGAGGGAATCTCTGCCGTGCGACCCGTGCACCGCAATGCCTCGAGTGCGATGACCTGGGGCGTGACGACGCTGATCTTCTTCTGGATGCCGATCATCGCCATCCCGACCGGCATTCTCTCGATCGTGTTCGGTGGCGACGCGGTGAAAGCCATTCGGGCGGAGCCGCAGAAATATCAGGGCGATGACAAAGCGCGCACCGGCCGCCTGCTGGGGATCATTGGTCTCACCATCTCCGGCATTCTCTTGCTGATCTTCGTTCTCGCCGTCGTCTTCGGAAACGGCTAGAGGTGCTGCCGCCCGGCGATGCCGGTGTCGACCGGGTGCCACCATTCGACTCTGGACTCGCCGAGCTTCCAGCAGAGACAAACGGTCTCGCCCTCACGCTGGTGCAGGAAATCGATCAATCCGATCGAGGGGTCGCGCAGCACGATGCCCCACTCCTGCAGTTGGCGCGCGTCGCGCTCGAGCGTTCGCTGCAGCTCGGACAGATGGCGCCCGGGGAGGCCACCGCCGTTGTGTGACGCCTTCTCCCTGACGGCCGCCACCGTCTTGTCCTTGGCCAGCGCGTCCTGGGTGGCCCGGATCCGCTCCAGCAATGGCTTCAATTTGGGCACGAGGGCATTGGCCTCCTCGACGCTGTAGAACTTCTCTGGCATTTGTTCCGCTCAGGCGGCCGAGATGGGGGTCATGGCACGCAGGCGGGCGACCATTCCTGGCAGCCGATCGAGGACGAGCTCGATCTCGCTTTCCGTGTTGCCCTTGCCGACCGACAGTCGCAGGCTGCCAAGGGCGCGTTCCCGCGGGTAGCCGAGCGCCAGGATGACATGGCTCGGTTCCAGCGAGCCCGAGGTGCAGGCTGATCCCGACGAGGCGGCGAAACCGTCCATGTCGAGTTGCAGCAAGAGCGACTCCCCCTCCACGCCCTCGAACAGGAAGCTGGCGTGGTGCGGAAGGCGGTTCACCGGGTGACCCGTGAGCTCAGCCCCGGGGATGCGGCCGAGGACGCCCACGATCAGGCGGTCCCGCAGAGCGGTGAGGTGCGCGGTGTTCTTCGCCATGTCGCGCTGCGCGATGCCGATGGCTTTCGCCAGTCCCACGATGCCGGCGACGTTCTCCGTCCCCGCGCGGCGGTTGCGTTCGTGCCCGCCTCCCAGCATTTGCGGCAGAAGCCGCACGCCCGACCGAACAACTAGGCAGCCCACGCCCTTGGGGCCGTGCAGCTTGTGCGCCGACATGGAGAGCAGGTCGACCCCGAGCTCATCGATGCGTGTCGGGATTTTTCCCGTCGATTGCACGGCGTCGGTGTGGAAGTAGGCGCTGCTTCGCTCGCGCGTGACCGCGACCAGCTCGCGGATCGGCTCGATGGTGCCGATCTCGTTGTTCGCGTGCATGATGCTGACCAGGATCGTGTCGGGCCGCAGCGCCCTGCCCAGCTGGGCGGGATCGACCACGCCGGTGCGATCGACGGGGAGCCGCGTCACTTCGAAGCCGGCCTGCTCGAGCGCCTCCGCCGAACGGAGCACCGCATCATGCTCGATGGTGGAGGTGATCACATGCCGTCCGCGGTCGGCGTTCCGCTGCGCGATCCCCTGGAGCGCGAAGTTGTCGCCCTCCGTGCCGCCCGAGGTGAAGATGACCTCCTTGGCGGCCACCCCGTAATAGGCGGCGACCTCGTCGCGCGCCTGGTCGATCGCCTGGCGCGCGCGTTGACCAAGCCCATAGACACTTGAGGCGTTGCCGAACTCGTCGGTGAGGTACGGCATCATCGCCTGGAGCACCTCGGGATCGAGTGGCGTGGTCGCTGAATGGTCGAGGTAAACCATCGACACCATTCTATGGTGCGTCGAGCGCAGTGACTACGAGGGCGTCGGGCGCGAGGGACGCCCGCG
This sequence comes from Chloroflexota bacterium, assembly GCA_005889285.1. Lineage (GTDB taxonomy): Bacteria > Chloroflexota > Dormibacteria > CF-121 > CF-121 > CF-13. The sequence continues at coordinate 8,290 of VBFF01000045.1, read as the reverse complement.
GGCCAGCTCATTCAGGGACCCGCTGAACGCCTTCATGTACTCGTGGACGTCGAGCATCTCATCGGTGCTGATCGGTCCTTCCTCGGCGGCCTTGGGGAGACCGTCGGGATGCTTGGCCTTCTTGAGCAAGAGGACCGCGACGAAGCTGACCCCGCAGTTGGCGCAGGTCACCTCGACAGTGCAGTGGCCATCCGCCTCGTTGAGCAGCTTCACCTGGCAGTCGGCCAGCGCCTGCGAGCAGGCGAGGCACTTGTAGTACTTGGCTCGCTCCTTGATCAGCGCGATCAGGTTCACTGCTTTCCACTATAGAGGCCGGTCTGGCGCTGGGCCAAGCGCCCGAATCGAACGCATTACCCCAGCCGGTAAATTCGAATTTGTGGGCCGGGCCTGACCCACCCTTCATATCCGGCAAGCGGCACATAGTAGGTGTCGATCGGGTCGAAGACACTGTCCGGACATCCGTTCGTAGGTGAAAAGCTCGCCAGCGGTGGTCCCTGCGCGCGCAAGGCCTGCTCGAGCGGGCTGAGCGTGCCGCACCCGGTGCCGGGGGTCTCATAGCCGATGACCACGTAGGTAATCCCCTCGTTGCGAAAACTGTCGAGCGATGTCAACTGCAGGTCGTCGCGCGTCAACTCATGGATGGTGTACTGCGTTTCCAGCCGGCTGTCGAGGAAGGACGCGATGTAGGCGTCCGTCGCCCCGTGGCTGTGCTCGCCGCTGTCGATCATCGCCTGGTCGTGCGCCGGACCGGCCATGTACGGTACCGCGGCCCTGCCGCCGGCAGGCACGTGCTGGGCCAGCCAGTCGAAGGCGAGGGTGCGGGTATCGGTCTGCTGAATCAAGAGGTCGTAACGAACGTCGTGAACGAGCGGCGCCACCGCGATCAGGACGAATGCCACGCCCAGCGCCAGTCGCCGCGTGCGACCCGGTGCGGTCAGTTGGACCAATGCGGCCAGAGCCCGGCCGCCGAGCAGCAGCAGCAAGGGAATCATCGGGTCGGCGTAGCGCAGAAAGACCGAACGGCCGGCGCCGATCAACAGGAAGTAGACGAGCAGAAACGTCAGGATGATCCAATCGGCCGGTTGCCGTCGCCATGCTGCATAGGCAACCCCGATGACCGCCAGCAGCACGAGCACGGGATCGATGCCAAACCACAGCGCCACGCTCAGCCGTACCCACCCGATCGCGGGGGCGGTCGCCCGCCCCAGGTGCTGAAAGATGTAGCCGATGCCGTGCTGGGTCATTCCTGGATCGAGCACCAGGAAGGGGGAGGTGAGTGCCAGGGTGACGATGCCGATGACGCCAATCAATGCCAGCCGCAACAGCAGCCGTTGCCATCGGATGAGCTCCGCCCGCGCCCGCAGCGTTTGCGCCGCGGCGATCCCCGCGAAGACGAGGGCGCCGTTGTACTTCAGGCTCGCCGCCACGCCGAGGGTGATCCCGTTGATCAGGAGCGGCCGGACGCCGCGCGCCTGCAGCGTGCGGTAGGCGACGTACATCGCCGCGACACAGGCGAGGCTGAGCGGGATGTCGAGCGTCCCGAAATGGCTGTCGCGGACGTGGAGGAAGGCGACCGCCAGCGCCGCCGCCCCGAAGATTCCCGCGAGCCATCCGTAGGCGCGACGGGCGAACTCGAAGACGAGCAACACCGTGAGACTGCCGAGCAGCGCATCGAGGACCCGAACGCCGAGATAGCCCGACGCCGGATCGGAGACCAGGCCCAGCAGACGAAATGGCGCCAGCCAGGCGGCCGCCACATAGAAGTAGAGATGCGGCCAGTCGGCGAAGTGAGGGTTCAGGACGCCATGCAAGATACCCATCGCCCGACCGACCGTGACGTCCTCGTCCGGTCGATAAAGGGCTGGCAGCCCGAAGTTGATCCCCCACAGGCGCAGCCCGGCGGCAACGACAAACACTCCGGCGACCGCGCCGGCGGCGAAGCGGGGCGGGCGGTCCGGGTTAGCTGCCGACGAGGTCCGGCCGGGTAGGGCCGTAGAGGTCGACCGGCACGGGCGTGGGCTCGTGCTTCTTCGCTTCCAGCTTCTTCACCGCATCGATGGCGGCGGTGGTCGCGTCGCCGACAGCCGTCGTGATCTGGCGGGTCAGCTGCGACCGAACGTCGCCGGCAGCGTAGACGCCTGGCAGGCTCGTCTGCATCGTCGAGTCGGTCACCAGGAATCCGAGCGGGTCGTGCTCAACGTGCTCTCGATGATCGAAGAACTGGACGTTCGGCTGAAAGCCGATGAAGACGAAGAGTCCAGTGACCTTCAGCGGGCGGGTCTGCCCCGTGACCACGTCGGTCAACGTCACCTCTTTTACCTGGCCGTCCTCACCCTTGACCTCGGTGACGGTGGTGTTGGTGATGAGCTCGACCTTGGGGTTCTTGCGTGCCGCCTCGACCAGGATGGCCTGGGCGCGAAAGTGCTCCCGACGGTGGATGATGTAGACCTTCTTTGCGTAGCGCGTCAGAAAGACGCCCTCCTCCAGCGCCGCGTCTCCGCCGCCGACCACGGCGACCTCTTCCTCTTTGAAAAAGGCCCCGTCGCAGACGGCGCACTGCGAAACGCCGCGCCCCTGAAACTCGCTCTCACCAGGGATGCCGAGCTTCTTGGGCTCGCCGCCCGCGGTCAGAATGATGTAGTCCGCCGTGTACTCTCCGTCCTCGGTCTCCACGACGTGCTGCGTGCCGCGCCGGCGGATCCCGGTGACGCGGACGGTCTCCAGGTCGACGCCGAACTTGACGGCCTGGTCGGCCATGCGCTGGGCGAGTTCCGGCCCGGTGATGTGATCGAACCCCGGGTAGTCCTCGATCGCCTCGGTGTTGAGCAGCTGGCCGCCCGGGGCGCCGCGCTCGAGCACCACAGTTTTGACCCGCGCTCGTCCGGCGTACAGGGCGGCGGTCAAGCCGGCCGGCCCAGCGCCGATGATGACCACGTCGTACTGGCGGTCTTTTTGCATCGCTTGCGAAGCTCCCATGTTATCTAAGCCTGATCCCAACTCCAGTATTCCCAAATTCGCCTCGCCTGAACGAGACGGGCCGGCCGACGCGCGACGTAACCCCGGGCGGTATATAACTGCGGAAGTGGATGCCTGAGGAGCATAGGACCGGCACGGCGGCGTTCGCTTCCTCCGGAAAGGTCGTGGCGCTGCCCCAGGCGGACCCGACCCACGGTCCGGACCATGTCACCTGGGCCTATCAGACGCATGTCACAGCCATCTACCAGTACATCTACAGCCGAGTCGGGAACCGCCCGGATGCCGAGGACCTCACCGCCCAGGTGTTCATGAAGGCGATCAGCGGCATGCGCAGCGATGTCTCGGTCCCGGAGTTGCGCAGCTGGCTCTACCGGGTGGCGCAGACGACCCTGGCCGACCACTGGCGCGAGTACTACGCCGAGGACACCGGCGAGCTCGACGACGACGTGACCCGGCCGCCCGCCCCTCGCGAGAATCCGGAGGCCGTGCTGCGGGTGGACTCTCTGCTCGCCACCCTCCCCGAGAGTTACCGGCGGGTGCTGGAGCTCCGCTTCTTGCGCGGCTACTCCGTGCGCGAAACGGCGCAGGAGCTCAACCTCAGCGAGACCAACGTCAAGGTGTTGCAGTTCCGGGCGCTCAACCGCGCCGGGCGCGACCGCGGGAGGGCGACGTGAACGACGATCCCGAGCAGCTCGACAAGCACGTCGAGGACCTGCTGCAGGACCGCCGGCCGGAGCGGACTCCGCTCGGCGATGAAGCAGCGCTGCGCGCCCGGCAAACCGCCGCCATGCTCCGCGCAGCCAAGCCGGGAGCCGGTCTCCCGTCGAAAGAGTTCCTGGAGCGGATGCAGGGATCGATTCACGAGTGGGTTGACGAACGCTCGGCGCGGCCGCAGCCCGCGGTGCGCCCCAGCCGCAGGTCGCTGCTACTGACCGGTATTGCCGGCATCGCCGCCGGGGTGGCGGCCGCCGTTGGCATCGACCGTCTGACCACCTCGCGGGCGCCCGCGGCGAACCAGCAGCTGGTTGAAAACGGGAGCTGGAAAGCGGTCAAAGCCGTAGCCGACTTGCCTGAAGCTACGCCGGTCGCGTTCCGCGCGGGGGCCATCGAGGGATTTCTCATCCGTCACGGGCAGGAGGTCAAGGGTTTGTCCGCGGTCTGCACCCACATGGGTTGCATCCTCAACTACAGCAAGTTCCGCGATCAGTTCGAGTGCCCCTGTCATGGCGCGACCCTCAAGAAGAACGGCCAGGCAACCGACCAGTACGATGCGCCGCTGCCGACACTGCCCTCCTTGCAGGTGCGGATCCAGCGCGGGCAGGTCGAGGTCTACACGGTCTAGCCGTAACGCGTCTGCGTACCAATATCCATGATTACATCGATCAAGCGCGTCGGTTGGGCGGCCGCTCTGGTGGTGAGCGCGGCACTTCTTCTCGCTGCCTGTGGCGGCACGAGTACCGGTACGGCGGCGACTGCGTCACCGTCGGCATCGGCTACGCCGACACTATCGCCAACCGCAGGGGCGGCGCCCGTCGTCCTGGCGCAAAGTGTCGGCACGATGGGGACGATCCTCGTGGCCGCATCAAACAACCACACGGTCTACACATTCGACAGCGACACCCCCGGCGTCAGCAAATGCACCGGCGGCTGCGCGACAACCTGGCCACCACTGACGATCCCCGCCGGGACGACGCCGACCGGCGGTCCTGGTGTGACCGGTCAATTGGGCACGATTACGCGCAGCGACGGCTCGCTGCAGGTGACCTACAAGGGCATGCCGCTCTACTTCTTCCACAGCGACGCGCAGGCGGGAGACACGAAGGGCAACTACACCGGCTGGAGCCTGGTCAAGCCCTAAGCCTGAAAGGGTCACTACCCCGCCTCCAGCACAAACCGTAACCGGGGTCGTCAGGAGGACGTTGGTAGGTCATGGCTCGTATCGCGTGGATCGGGGACCGCGACGCAGTGGGTGAGATCGCCGATATCTACACGGAGTTGAAGCGAACGTCGGCCAGGGGAAACGTCCCCGACATCCTTAGGACCATGAGCCTGCGCCCCGACTTTCTGCGTGCCATCGATCAGGCGAGCCGGCTGCACTTCACCGACGGGGCGCTCAGCCGAGCTGAGCACGAAATGATCGCTGCCTACGTCTCGGCGCTGAACCGCTGCCACTATTGACTCAGCAGCCATGCCTGGTTCCTGCAGTTGCAGGGAGAACAGTACTCGAGGGCGGCGGCGGCGCTGCGCGACGGGGACCTGGACGCCGCGGACCTGACGCCGAAGCACCGGCTGCTCCTGGAATTCGTCGAGACGCTGACCCGGCACGCCTACCGCATCACCGACGAGCAGGTCCAGCGGCTCCGTGAGGTCGGGTGGACCGACGGTCAGATTGCCGAGGCGGTTTACGACGGCGCTCTTTTCAACCTCTTCGTGCGCCTTGCCGATGCCTTCGACATCCACCCCGACTCCTCCTACGATGCTGCGGGCGTACCCGGAGTCCTCGGCCGACCCGAGGGGCCCTGACGCTCGCCGTCGCCTACTGCACCGTGGCGCTGTCCAGCAACTGAGCGACAACTGACGAGCTCGGCTCGTCGAGCAGGAAGATCAAGTCGTAGTAACGGGTGGTCGTGGTGATTCGCAGCTCGTGGACGAGTGCCGCACAGGCGCTGCCGGCCAGCCTGATGCCGAAGACGCGGTCGGTCGCGGGAAGGTCGCCGACGAGGGCCTGCTCGCTGGGACGCGCCGTCCACGCTGACCGCGGCGGTAGGCCGGCCGGCACCATGGTCTCGGTCGGCGCCTGGTCCTTCGCGCCACTCTCCACGTAGAGCAACGTCATCGGCCCGTTCTTGTAGTGCGCTTCGGCCTTCCCCGGTGCCACCGATTGGAACTGATAGCCAGCAGGCAGCCAGATCTTGAGCGCGTCCGTCGAGGCCAGGCTAATTGGGTAGTTGGTCGTATAGCGGCCGCTCAACCAACCATCCCGGCCGTCGCTCAGGCGAATTCGATACCAGGTGCTGCCATCGGGATTGGTCTGTTCGGCCTGAAGGTTCAATTGCGTTCCGGTCGCCAGCGTCGTGAGGCGCGTCGCCGACGATGATGGGGCGGCCCGGACGTTGACGCCATCCGAGGCGTGGACCCAGGCGCTCCGTGGGATCGTATGGAGTTGTTCCACCCTGCGGGCCACAACATCTGGACACTTGCCAGCAGCCGAGGGTGTGACCGACGCCGCCGGCGAGCGGTTGGCCGAGACGAGGCCCGACGTGTGCGAGCCGGACAGCGAAAGCGCGACGTGATGGTCCCAGGGTCGCAACATGACGAGCCCGACCTCCGCGCCGAACAGAGCGAGCACCAGGCCCCATGCGCCCAGCTCGAGCTTGGTCACGATCCTAGCCGCGCCCCGGGTTGTCGGGCGTCGCCGTCACGGTGGCGGCGTTTGACTGCTGGGCGGTCACGTTATCGATCGTGCACCTCACGGTGGTCGTTGCGTTGTACCCGACGTCCGGCACGACCTGCGTCTGGCACCTTCCGAGCACTTGCCGAGACGCGGTGTCCGCCATGGTGAAGGTGATAGTGGATGGCGCCTGGGCATGCAGGAGGCCGCCGAGATTCTTGAGCGAGGCCGAGACAACGCAGGGCGAGCCGCATCCCGAGGTATCGACCGAGACGACGGTGTAGATGGGCGGCAGCGTCGTAAGGTTCGAAAAATCGATCACATCAGCAGGCGCCGTAATCCCGAAGTCGTGGTTGTAATTGACGAACCGAAGGTCGGCGTCGCGAATGCCGTCAACGACAACACCGTGTTTGAGGCGCACGCGTAGCACCCGATAGGGCGCCTGCGCGTTGATGAACACCTCTCCCCGTGCGCCGGACAGGTCAACCGCATCGATTCCATCCACCGACACGTGGTCGGTACGTTGCGTGATCGCCTGCCCGAGGAAGGTCGACCGAAAGACGTTTCCATCGGTCAGATCCGTCAACTGGGGAACGTGGCCCGCCGAGCCCTTCCACCAACCATTTCCCGCCGCCTTGACAAAGCTTCGAGAAACCAGATCGCTGCCCATGTGCGCCGACAGAAACTGCTGCCCACGAAAATAGGCATTGTTGCCAAGGATGATCGCCTCGAGCTTGACATCAGCCGTCGTTACGGTCACGTACTCGGTGTCCGGGCGGCTCAGCTGCAAGTCGATCGACCACTGGTTGCTGCCTTCGCTATACGAGCCGGTGATCTCGAAGCTGTCGGCCGCGAGCAGCGTGCCGGTGGCGCCGCTCTCCAGGCTGCGCGTCGTGGGCAGGCCGAGACCGAAGGGAAGATCACAGGCTGAGAGCGCGGCGATGACGACGGCTCCGACCAACCCCGCCCGTGCTCGGTGCCACGCCTGCGATCGAGAGCGAATTGGTAACAAGGCGTGGGGTGTAACGGGTTGACGATTCCAACCGTTACTCAACGGTGAGCACCAAGCGCCGGGCGGTGCGCCTCTTCGGCCGGGAATACGCGGTCATCCTCCCCAGCCTGCGCGATCCCCGAATGCACGTCGCTGCCGTGCTGGTGACGCTCCAGGTGCTGGGCCAGACGGTGCTCGGCTTCCGGCTTTCCGTCGCCCAGATTCTCATCTGTCTTCTGACCGGCGCCCTGATCGAATTCGGGGTCGCCTTCTTCAAGGACAGCGCCATCATGTGGCCGGCGAGCGGATTGCTGACCGGCAACAGCACGGCCTTCATCCTGCGTACGCCCGGCACGCTTCACGGCCAATGGTGGAGCACGCATGGGATCTGGATCTTTGTTGGCGTGGTCGCCATCTCGATGGCGTCGAAGTACCTGATCCGCTGGCGTGGGCGGCATATCTTCAACCCCTCGAACCTTGGCCTGGTCATCGCCTTCGTCGCGCTTGGCCCCAAGTTTACGGAGCCGCAGGATTTGTGGTGGATCCCGCCCGGGCCGTGGCTGATCGTGACCTACGCGGTCCTGCTCATCGGGGGGGTGTTGATCGCGTGGGAACTGCGATTGCTCGGCCTCGAGCTGGCCTTCATGGCTGGGTTCGCGGGCTTTACCGCCCTGGCGCTCGCGCTGGTGCCCGACCATTGCATGGTCGCCAGCTGGCACGTGGCCCCAATGTGCGGACGTGAACTCTGGCAGATCCTGGTCACCTCGCCCGAACTCCTGGTCTTCGGCCTCTTTATGATCCCCGACCCGCGCACCGTTCCCGACGGCCCGGTGGCGCGGGTGGCGTTCGGCATTGTGGTGGCCATCCTGGCGGTGCTGCTGATCGGCCCGACCACGCTCGAGTTCTGGACCAAGACCGCGATCCTGGCGAGC
>VBFF01000139.1:4997-5194 GCA_005889285.1 Chloroflexota bacterium | reverse complement strand
CGTGGGCCAGGGGCGCCAGGTCGCCGGATGCGCCGAGGCTGCCGAGTTCGGGAACGACCGGCGTCAGGCCGGCCGAGAGCAGGGTCACCAGCCCGTCGACCAGCACGGGCCGGGCGCCGGACAGGCCGGCGGCCAGCGTCCGGGCCCGCAGCAGCATCATGGCCCGGACGACCTCGGTCTCGACGAGGTCGCCCATC
>VBFF01000139.1:0-4955 GCA_005889285.1 Chloroflexota bacterium | reverse complement strand
CCCGGTGGTGACGCCGTAGACGGTGGCGCCGTCGGCGACGATCCGCTCGACGACCGCCCGGGCGGGCGCCATCCGTTCGGCGGCGGCGGGGGCCACCCTCACCGGTGCGCCGTGGCGGGCCACCGCCACCACATCGGCCACGGAGAGCGGCGAGCCGTCGATGGCGACCGCGGGCGACCCGGCCGGGCCGGCCGGTCGGGTCACGGCCGCCTCCCGGTGCCGGTTCCCCGGCCCGTCAGCCGGTGTTCGGCTCCGAGGCTTCGGCCAGCGACACCTCGCCGGTGGCGTCCACGTCGACCGTCACCGGGGCGCAGTGCTCGCACGGTTCGGTGTGGCGCCACGACCGCAGCAGCCGGGTCCGCGACTGGTTGAGCGCCACCGCGAACGCCCCGGAATCCGGGGAAATCTCCAGGCCGTAGTAGGGCTCCCAATCGCTCTCGAGGGCTGGCGTGTCGATGCTCGTCTCCTTCGGGACGCGCCGGAAGCGCATCCGCTCGGTATCGAAGAGCCAGATGCTGTGGCACGAGTCGATGCGTTCCATCGCGACACTCCAGTCTCAGAACGCCACGGCCGCGGGGCGCCGGGGCATTCCCCCTGGACAGGCTAGCGGCCCGTCGGGTGTCGCGCCCCCATGCCCACCACGGTGCGCCGTCAAACCTTGACCGCCCACGGTGCGTGAGCATTTGTCAGGAGTCCACCGAGATCGTGACCGGCCCGTCGTTGACCAGCTCCACCGCCATCTGGGCGCCGAAAGAGCCGGTCTCCACGGCGAGCCCGCTGGCGCGCAGGCGCGCGATGAAGCGTTCGAGCAGCGGCCGGCTTTGCTCTGGTCGCGCGGCGTGTAAGAAGCTCGGGCGGTTCTGCCCGCGCGCGTCGGCGAAGAGCGTGAACTGCGAGACGACCAGGAAGGACGCGTTTACCTGTGTGGCGCTGAGGTTGAACTTTCCAGCCTCGTCGCTGAAGACACGCAGTTTGAGGAGCTTGTCGGCGAGATAGTCCGCATCGCGGTCCTCGTCCGTGTCCGCGACACCGACCAGCAGGCAGTAGCCCCGACCGATGGACGCCTCTCCGCCGTCCCAGCGGACCGATGCCGATGCGACGCGTTGCACCACGGTGCGCATCAGGGTGGCGGGTTCCAGCCGCTGAGGTGCTCGTCGGTGCGCTGGGTCAGCCAGCTCTCGACGTCTTGAAAGACCCTCGCCTGGTCGATCTCGTTGAAGATCTCGTGGTACATGCCGGGGTAGAGGCAGAAGGCGCGCTCGGGTGCGGTCGCACCCGCGAAGAAGCGCTGGCTGCCCTGAGGGTCGACGATACGGTCGTCGCGGCCCTGCATGAGCAGAAAGGGAACGCGGATCTCGCCCGCCCGGGCGATGAACTCCTCACCGCGGGCGATGGTGTCTCCGTAGAGGCCGCCGGTAATGCGGTCGTGCACCAGCGGGTCGGACGCGTAGCGGCGAGCGATCTCCGGATCATGGCTCAGCAGATTGGCATCGACCTCGTTGGAAACCGCCACGCGCGGCGCCAGCCGGGGCAGGACTTTGGTCAGCGGGCGCTTCCAGGCGGGCACTTTGACCTTCGGGATCAACAACGGTGCCGAGAAGACGGCTCGGTCGATGTGATCCGGATGGCGCAGCGCGTAGGCGATCGCCATCAACCCGCCGAATGAATGACCGATCAGCACCACCGGTCCGCCGCTTTCGCCGCGAGCGCGCGTCACGACGGCGTCGATGTCGTCGAGCAGCGCGTTGAGGCTGGGCGCGTGTCCCCGCGGGCCACCGCTGTGCCCGTGGCCGCGCTGGTCCATCGCGTAGACCGTCGCGCCCAGCGGTGCGAACCACTCGGCGAGATGCTGGTAGCGCCCGCCGTGCTCGCCCAGCCCGTGCACCACGACGAACGTCCATCGGTGCGCCACGTCGTCGGCCTGCCAGCGGCGAACGTACAGGTCGAGGCCGTCCGCCGTCTTGAGGGTGGCGGTCGACTCGTTCACGGGTTGAGCCGGCGGAAGCCTCGATAGATGCGCATCGCCTCCGCCTCGGCCTCGAGGAAGGATGGGGCGAAGTCGCGGATGCCTCGCAGGCTGAAGCCCCACATTCCCGGCTTGTCGCGCCGGAAGTAGGGGTTGGGGCGATAGGTCGGCGGATAGAAGGTGATCGGCTCCCCTTCCATTTTCTTGATCACCGGCCGCGCCGCGAGCACATCTTCGATCGGCATGCCGGACGGCAGGCGCCCTTGCCGGATGTCGAGGTGGCGCAGCTTGGCGATCGGGTTTTCTTCGTCGTCGAGGAGCGCCCGACCGTGGAACCGTTGGGAGACGTCGTTCATGAAATAGAGCGTGGCGATGGCGTCGGTCTCATCGCCGAGCAAGCGCAGGAAGCCGGCGGCGGACAGGCTCGGGCCTTCCTCGTTGCGGGCATGCCGGAAGTACTCCATGGCGAAGAGGTCGGTGGTGTTCTCGGTTGCGAGCCAGAAGGCATCGCCCCGCCAGGCGCGGCTGCGGGTGAAGGCGCGCGCGTCTTTCTCCAGCTCGGCCAGCCGGGCAGGGACGACATCGTATAAGCGGTAGAAAAGCACGCGGCGCATGGTGGTTTGAGAGCAGTTCGTTAAGGCCGCGCGGGGGCGGCGGCGGGTTTCATTTTAAGAAGTCGCACGCTGTGCGGCGGCAGCGTCAATCGGAGCGTATCGGTCTTGACGCCGAGCGCCCGGCCGCCGCGTCGTGTTGACCAGAGATCCGTGATCGTGAACGTCCCGCCCGCTCCCGTGGCCTCGCCGAAGTGCAGGCGGTACGGCTTCGCGGCATCGCTCCAGTTGTATACCGCGGCGATCGTCGTGCCGTCCGGATCACGGCGTACCCAGAGCGGCGGCAGCTCCTGTGGAGAGGCGAACCAGTGGTCGTGCGCCTCGCGCTCGGGGGCACTGAAGAGGTGGACCGGCTCGGCCGCGGGCCCGCCGACCAGGCCGAGCACGTTCGGATTTCGCAGCAGCGCGAGGCGGTCGGTGGGGAGGGTTTCGAGGTCGTCGCCAAGCATGAAGATGCCACCCGAGAGGGCAGCGACCGTGATCATCACCTGCGCCTCGTCGGGGGTCAGCTGCGGCGCCGCCGCCATCGCGACGTCGACGTCGACCGCGAACAGGGATCGATCGAGGAAGAGACGGGCCGCCTGGTTGCGGGCCATCGAGAGGATCAACGGGAAACCGAGCTGTGGCGCCGTGGCCTTGCCATCCTCCATCTGCGGAATGCCGACGTCGCCGCCCGTGCGAGCGCCGTGCACCAGGCCGACGACCGGCATCAACGGTGCGCCACAGGCGAGCAGAAAGGTCTGCTCCGGCTTGCCGGGCGGATTGACCGCGTCGAAAATGCGCTTCAGTCCGGAGCGAAGGGCCTGCGTCCCCGTCACCTCAGGGTCATGCCGCCCGGCCTCGTAGGCGGCGCCATAGAGAAAGTCGAGCTTGAAGTAGGTGAAGCCGTCCTTGCGCAGACCCCGAAAGAGCTCGTCGAGAAACTTCTGCACCTGCGGGTGCGTGGGGTCGAGGATGTGGTACGCGCGGCTGAGCCGCGGGTCGACCAGCGGCGTCCCATCGCCGGCTTTCAGCAGCCAGTCGGCGTGGGCCTCGGCCAGTTTCGAGTCGGCGGCGACATGAAAGGGGGCGAGCCAGATGCCGAGTTCGAGACGATGGCGGTGGACCCGGGTGGCGAGCGCGTGCAGCCCTGCGGCAAAGAACTCATTCGCGACCCAGTCGCCCCAGCGCTGCCAGCGGGGCATCCAGCCGTCATCGAGCTGGATCACCGGACGGAACCCGTTGGCGGAGCTCCTGGCAAGCTCCGGCATCCGCTTGGCCAGGAAGGCGGCGTGCCGGGTGATATCGCTTTCGGTGACCGCGAGGCCCAGGTGGTACCAGCTGCACCAACCGCGCGGCACGGTGGGGAAACTGCGGGCGCCGGCCGCGTGACCCGCCGCGGCGAGCGCCTTACGCAGGGTAGCGGTGCCGTCCTCGCCATAAAGAAGAAGGATGGGATCGGAGACGAGACCGGTCTGTGGCGCCACCTCCAGCCGCAGCTCCTGGGGGAGTCCACTGCGCTGCTCCGGTTCCGAGAGGGGCGAGCCGTGCTGCTCGGCGACAAACGTCGGGATGTCGGTGGGGAGCGAATCGCCGGCGTGCTCATCGCGGTGGTAGTGCCAGCGGAAGACGGTCGCGAAGCGGCTGGCCCGCAGCACCTGCGCGACGAACATGGCCTCGCCGTCGCAGATCGCGGCCGTCCACCACGACGCGGCGGTCGGCTTGCGGTCGCCCTCGGTGATCGCCTCATCGAGCGGGTGGATTCCGGCGTAATCCCAGGACTGGTAGCCATTGATCAAGGCGCACGGCTCATCGCCCACCTGCAGGGCGGCGCCGCCCCCGTCGATGAGGATGGGGCGCCAGCCGTTGAAGGTCAAGGGCGCCTCACCAGGATTGTTGAGCTCGCACTCGATCACGACTCCGCCCTCGTGTGGGATCAGGCGGGCGGTCGCCAACGCGGGGCCCGCCTGCCAGTGCAGCGCAATGGGTTCGGGATGCGGCAGCGGGGTGCCCGTGCTGGCGAACCACTCGCCGTTCAACTTCACCGCGCAGGCGGCACGCCGAACCACGGTGCGGTCACCCGCCACGACGGAAAAGGTGCCGGCCATCTGGTCGGCGAGCGGCTCTAAGTCCAGATCGCCGTCAGTCTAACGTCAAGTTCGGCGCTGGGCGGCACCGGTCTTCGAGTGAGCGAGCGGATGCTTGGGTTGGTACAGCCCAATGCGTCCTCCGCCGGGCAGGGTGATCCTGGTGACGCTTCCCCAGCGTTCCTCATCGAATGGCCGGGTGATGGGGACCTTTCTCCGCTCCAGTTCCTTTGCCGTCGCCTCGATGTCCTCGCACAGCAGGTAGAGCTCGTGATTGTCCTCCTCCTCGGTCGGGTGGATCGCAAGCTCTGT
>VBFF01000044.1:4372-16540 GCA_005889285.1 Chloroflexota bacterium | reverse complement strand
GGACGCCAGCTCACCGGCGCGATCACGGAGCTCGATCCCGCGCTGCATCAGGTCGTCGCGTAGCTCCTCGCCGGACTTGGGGGCGAGCAGCAAGGCGAGCCCGAAGCCGACCGCGACCCCGATCAGCAGCCCGGTGACGAACCGCTCCGCGCCGCTGTCGTCGTCCTGGGTGATCCGGGTGCGCCGCAGGGCCGCGACTGCGTCCGAGAGGCGGTCCTTCACCTCGAAATCCTGCGCGGCCTTGTTGGCCCGCTCCAGTAGCTCGCTCAACCGATCGACCGTCTTCTCAACCGTCTGATCCATCGCCGTCCTCCCTAAGGCCGCCTGACCTTGCTTTCTGTTCCGCCTGCTGTACGCCGCCGGGGTGTCGCCGTCGAGGTCGCGGCCGCGCCGCTGTCGGAGGACAACATGGCCTCCGCCTGGCCGAGGAGCCGTGAGACCCGGCGCCGTGTGTTCGCGCCCGAATCAGGCGCGTAGAGAAACGCGAGGATCGCCCCGGCGACGGCGCCATGCGTGAGTCCTCGCATATATCCCATACGAAATCGCACCAGCCATCGTATCACGTGTCCTGGACTTGCCCGCCGATCGCCCCTACGCCGCAAATTCAGGTTTTTGACGGGAGGTGCGGTATACTAACGACCGGTGGAAAGGGGGGAAAGGTGACAGGCGTGATGTCCATTTTGCCATCTGGCGTGATAAGCCCGCTCCGCTGTGGAAAAGCGGTCGTTTCGTCCATGAGCCCGCTCCGGCGTGGAAAAGCGGGCGGTTTGGTTAAGGAGGGGATATGAGTGAGGTAATCGACGAGGACGTAAACGTCCTGTTCATCGAGGACGATCCGGCGGTGGCCGAGATGTACAAGCTCAAGTTGGAGCTGGACGGCTACCGGGTCACTGTGGCGAAGTCCGGCGAGGAGGGTCTCGATCACGCCAAGAGCCAGGTGCCCGACATCGTCTTCCTCGACATCCGGCTGCCCAAGATGGACGGATTTGCGGTGCTCGAGAACCTCCGCTCCGACGGCGTGACCCGGAATATCCCTGTCATCATCCTCTCGAACTACGGCGAAAAAGAGTTGGTCGACCGCGGCCTGAAGCTCGGTGCGCTCGATTACCTGATCAAGTCGGAGACGACGCCCGCCAGTCTGAGTCGTGGCGTTCAGGATTGGGTCAAGGAATAGATCGCTTGGTCCACAATCGCGATCCCCGGATCGGCGGAGCCTTCGACCTCGACAAGCCCCTCTACACCATCAGCGTGGCGTCCGAGATCCTTGAGACGCATCCGCGAACCCTGATGATGTACGAGGACCTCGGCCTGATCGAGCCGTATCGCACCGCCACCAACCGCCGCCGCTACTCGCAACGCAACGTGCGCAAGCTGCAGGTCATTCAGCAGTTGACGCGGGAGAAAGGCGTCAACCTGGCCGGGGTCAAGTACATCCTGATGCTGCTCGAGTCGCTGAAGAATGGCGGCGTGAAGCCGCCGGACGACCTCAAGCAGGTCTACGACCTCTACGAGGAAATTATTTAGCTCGCGGCGATCGGCGGCACGTCCTCGCGCTCCTGAGGCGCACCATTCGAGGTTTCCTCCCAGTCATCGGCTTGCGCCGCGGCGATGCGCGCCGCGACCGCCGACTTGCCCTCGGGCGACACCACGATCGTCGGTGGCACGGTCTCGCATAGGAGCAAGCGGTCGAGCTCCGGGCCGTCGATCGTCTCCACGATCTGGAGGTGCTCGGCGATCCGCACCAGCGTGGCGCGGCGGGTTTGGCAGATGTCGTACGCCTGCTGATAAGCCGCATCGGTCAGGGCCTTCACCTCAGCATCGACGTCGGCCGCGGTCAGCTCGGAGAAGAACTGGCTGTCGCCATCGCCTTTCCGGTGCAGCGTGACCAGGCCGAGTCGCTCGCTCATCCCGAACTCGCAGACCATCTGGCGCGCGATGCTCGTGGCTTGTTCGATGTCCTGTTTGGCGCCGGTGGTGACGTCGCCGAAAATGATCTCCTCGGCGGCACGCCCGCCCATGGCGGCGGCCATGCGGGCGTTGAGCTCGGACTTCGACGTCAGGTAGCGGTCCTTGAGCGGCAACTGGATGGTGACGCCCAGGGCCTGCCCGCGTGAGACCACCGACACCTTGTGCACGGGATCGCTCTTCGCGATGGACTTCATCACCAGGGCGTGGCCGACCTCGTGATAGGCGATGATCGCCTTCTCTTCCGGCGTAATCATCCGGCTCCGCTTTTCCGGGCCAGCCATCACGCGAAGGCTGGCTTCCTCCAGCTCGAGACTGCCGATCGCCACTTTCTTGTTGCGCGCCGCCAGGATGGCGGCCTCGTTCAGGAGATTGGCGAGGTCGGCGCCCGTGAAGCCGGGCGTTTGCCGCGCGACAACGTCGAGATCGATGTCCTCGGCGAGTGGCTTGTGGGCGGCGTAGAGGCTCAAGATGGCGCGCCGGCCATTGAGGTCGGGGGCGTCGATCGCGACCCGCCGATCGAAGCGGCCGGAGCGGAGCAGCGCCGGGTCGAGCACGTCCGGGCGGTTGGTGGCCGCAATCACGACCACGGCACAGTCGGTGTTGAAGCCGTCCATCTCGACCAGCAGCTGGTTGAGGGTCTGTTCGCGTTCCTCGTTAGTGCGGATCTGCGCGCCGCCACGCCTGCGGCCGAGCGCGTCGATCTCATCGAGAAAGACGATGCACGGTGCGTTTTTCTTGGCGTGCTTGAAGAGGTCGCGCACGCGCGCCGCGCCGACGCCGACGAACATCTCGACGAAGTCCGAGCCACTCAAGGAGTAGTAGGGAACCTTGGCCTCGCCCGCCACCGCGCGGGAGAGGAGCGTCTTGCCGGTGCCGGGGGGGCCGACCAGCAGGATGCCCCGCGGCATGCGTGCCCCCAGCTGACCGAAACTGCCGGGCGCCTTGAGGAACTCGACGACTTCCTCGAGCTCGTGCTTCGCCTCGTCCACGCCGACCACCTGGGCAAACGTGACCCCCTCGCCGTCACCGGCGCGGGACTCGGCGAGATGCTTGGTCATCGCCCCCATTGGATTTCCGAGAAGGTTCGAGCGCCGGAGCAGCATGAACAGGAGCGCCAGAAGGAGGAGCAGGCCAATCAGGTTCGGGAGCACGGTCGCGACCGAGGTCTCGTCGGTGGACTGCACCGCGACCTTCACGTTGTGACTGCGCAGGTACTGCTCGGTCGAGCCCATCGACGATTCCTTCTCGATGGTCCACGACTGCCGGCCGGCGCTGTCCGTCAGCAGGATGCGCTGCCCGCTGATACTGGCCGTCGCGACCTGGCCGCGGTCGACACGATCGAGGACGTCGCTGATCGGCACACTCGGCTGGTTCCAGACACTGTTGGCCCCGGAGTGCCCGAGGAACCATAGGCCGCCGATAATGGCCAGGACCAGGACCCCCACTGCGGGCATGACCACCCACTTGCGGCGGAGGCCCGCCGGGAGTGTGAGACGGCGAAAGAAAGTTTTCATTTGGTTCCTCAACCCCTCTCCTTAGTACGCGACTGGCTGGTCGGGTAACGCGATCAACGCTTTCGCCGCGATGCCTCCCGGGCTGTATCGCTGCCAGAACGGGAAGGCGGTGATCGCCTGCTGCTCTTCGCCTGTGACTCCGTTGTCCGCGTTCGCCAGTCGGTAATACGACCAGCTGATGCCGCCCTGGGCGCGGGTCTCATTCATCGAGGTCACGATCTCGTCGCCCGGCGGCGCCCCAGGCGTGCCGTACTCGGGGGCGGCGTCGTAGGCCTGCGCGGTGATCGTCAACGGACGCTGGTAGGGATTGACGCCCGGATCGCGGAACTGCTGGAAGACCTGGGCGACATACGCGCGCGTCCCATCGGCGCCGCTGTACTGCGGCAGCCCGGTCGCGCGCCAGTAGACCATCGGGGCGAAGACCTGGCAGTAGCGGGACATCGTGGCGTAGGCGTAGCCGGGGTGATCGTACGGGGTAGGCAGCGTGCTGGCGATCAACAGGTAACGCTCGCCCAGTCCATTCATACCGGGAATTCCACCGCGAATACCCGACAGGTACTGGCCGACGTTTGGATCCGACGTACTATCGCCCTCGATCGTAAGCGCCAGCCCATCCAGGCGCTGGCCTTGCTCTTCGAACTGCGCTGCCGCCAGCGCATCGGCCGTGTCGGATGTCGGATCGTCGAGCATCGGCTCGATCCAGCCGAGGACGCTCAGGCCGTGCGCGTGGGCAATCGGCAGCAGATCCATCAGCGCCGACGCGCCGTAGAAGTGGTGTCGCGAGTCGGCAATCCGGATGTACAGATGGCTGAGGTCGGCGCGGACCGCGGCATCGACGATCGACGCGGCGCGGTCGGCATCGGGGTCGATCCAGTCGCCGTCGAAGATCATGAGCCATGCGCCTTTGCCTTTGACGCCGTCGAGCGGCGAGCGAGGCGTCTGCGCAAATGGCCGGGCGGTGACGCCGGCCTTGACCACGGAGGCGATCGGGCGGCCGAAGCTGTGGATCACCTGGGTGGCCTGGGCCTGCTCCTGCGCGCGCGCCTCGAGGTAGGCCCGAAGGCCGAAAGGGGGCGTGAGGAGCGCGAGTAGCATCACGCCCAGCACTACCTTGCCTCCAAACGCCGTGACTTGCCGTAAGATGCCCGACATGCTCGAGGGGTCGGCTCCCGCGCCGTTCGGGCGTGACACTATCGGCAAGTTCGGGCGCGTTCAAGCGCGGGGTCCCACGGCTAAGGTGATATGCCCCCGCACAGTCATTGGGTGACCTTTACCGCTTCGTCACACGGCTCCCGCGTCTCGCCACAAATTGTGCAAACGTCGTCGCCGTTCGCTGTTTATCACTAATGCTGATATGTTGGGTATAATGGTTTACAGTATTGCGTCCTGGAGGGACCCACTTGGCCTTGCCACATAAGTCCAGCGAAGTCTCCGACATGTTCGACATCGAGCCGCGCACGCTCTTCGTTTACGAGAGCGAAAACTTGATCGCGCCCGAACGGACCCCCACCCAGCGTCGCCGCTACTCGCGCCGCGACATCGAACGCATCCGGCTGATCCGGGAGCTCACCACCGTCCATGGCATCAACCTCGCCGGCGTCAAGGTCATCTTCTCCTTGATGGAGGCGGCGGTGCAGGGTCGGCTCCTGATCCCGGAGACCGAGTTTCCGGAGCTCGCCGGCGCCCGTCATCTCTGGGCCTGAGCCCGCTTCGCGAACGCCTTTTCGCGCTAGATCGAGCCCTCGCGCCCGACGACGATGGGATCCTCTCTGGCCGCCTCCGGCTGCCGCGCCGCCAGCGGCTCGACCAGGTCGCGGATGTCCTGTAACTGCGCCGAGATCCAGCGCGCGACGTCGTTCTGTTGCACCACCGCCCGCATCTTCTCGGCGCGCGCGTGCCGTTCAACCGGATCCATCAGTAGTGCTCGGTGAAGGGCCTGGGCGGTGGCATCGACATCGAAGGGATTGATGGTGATCGCCCATTCGCCAAGCTCTTCGTGGGTGCCGGCATTCTCTGAAAGGACCAGCGCACCGCCGCGGCGGTTGACCGTGATCCCCTCCTTGGCAACCAGGTTCATGCCGTCGTAGATGGGATTGACCAGCAAGACGTCGAACTGCTTGTAGCCGGCCACCGCCCGGTTCATATCGTCACGGAGCTCGAGACGGATCGGCTGCCAGTCACCAGCGCCGAAACGGCCGTTGATGAGGCGCGCCGTCTGCACCACCTGGCGGGCATACTCGCGATACTCCGGCACATTCTGGCGCGTCTTCTGCAGCATCGCCCAGAAAATGACCCGGCGCTGCCATTCAGGATGGGCCTGCAGCAGTCGCTCGTAGGCGATGAACCCGCGGATGATGTTCTTGGAGAGGTCCATGCGGTCGACCCGGTAGACGAGTTGCTCGGGACGCCAGCGCAGCACCTCGCGCTCGGCCCGCTCGACCGCCGCGCTGGCGGCGCTGCGCTCGAACTCGCGAACATCAATCGAGATCGGATAGCGACGCACCCACACGGTGCGGCCGCGATAGAACGCGGTCTGCTGGCGGAGATCCACCGGCAGGCCCATGTTTTCCTCGCATGTCAGCAGGAAGTTGCGCACGTCGGAGTGGGTCTGCAGGCCGACAATGTCCGCCGCCAGCAAGCCGTCCATGATCTCGTCGCGCATGTAGTGCGGCAGAACCTTCCAGTACTGCGGCGTCGGCCAGGGGATGTGGACGAAATGCTGGATGACCGCGTCCGGCAGCTCGCGTCGAACCAGCCGCGGCACCAGGTAAAGGTGATAGTCGTGCGAAAGGACGAGCGGCCGCTTGCGGCCGCGTCGCGCTTCGCGGACGATCTGCTGGGCGAATAGCTGGTTGACCAGCCGGTAGCCCTCGGTCCAGGCACGGTGCGTGCTGTCGTCCAGCACCGGCGCTTCCGCCAGGTTCCACAGGTAATGCTGCACGAACCAGAGCAACGGGTTGGCGATCGAGTTGTAGTAGAGGTCGTAGACCAGCCGCGGCGGATTGACCCAGCTCACCTGAAATCGCGAGCCGTCGGTGGTCTCCACCATCATCGGCTCGCCGCCGTTGCCCAGCTCGAGCTCGCCCTCGAAGCCGTCGCGCACGGAGGCGACCCAGACCGCCCCCGTCGCCTGCGCCAGTCCCGAGAGCCCGGTGACGAGCCCACCCGAGCCGCGCACGAAGCGCTCGCGGTCGGCCGGATCCGGCGCCAGATCGACCGGAGGCCGGTTGGCGGCCACGATGGGGTGGAAGTCCTTGAGAAGGCGGCGGGTGTACTGCTCGATCGCCAGCATCGCTCGTGTCTAACTCTACGCGGCCACCTCCAGATCGGCCCTAAAAGGGCGCGCTGCTTGCACGCCTCGTGAATATGTGATATCGTGAATATAAAGTTACGGGCCAGGCACGCATGGCACGTGGGGGCCTAAGGGGTTAAAGCGTGGGAAAACGGAAGCGAACATCGGCAATCGCGCCCGGGCGGGCGGTCTTCACGCCGAGCATCGCGAGCGAGATCCTCAACCTGCATCCGCGCACGCTGATGATCTACGAGAGCGAGAACCTCATCAAACCGCAGCGGACCGCCACCAACCGGCGGCGCTATTCGGAGGACGACATCCGCCGGGTGCGTGTGATCCAGTTCCTCACCCGTCAAAAGGGCGTCAACCTGGCTGGGGTCAAGTACGTGCTCCGTCTGCTTCAGTCGCTGGGCAATCAGGGCCTCGACCTGAACCAGGTCCGCGAACTCGACACGCTACAGGAAGTGTCGGGAAACGGCGTCACGGCCTGATTTCAGCACTGTCCGCCGCCCTTTCCACGCCGGGGGCGGCTATTTGCGAAAACCCTTGACACCCCTTCCCAACTATGTAACAGTAGGCGTATCAGCTTTCGTGCGTAAACGGTTCAAGGATATTCGGGGTCAGTGAAGGGAGCGATTTAGATGTTGAGCGATGCGATCGAGGAAATACACCGCGAGTTCGAGGCGGCGGCCGATCGGCGCAACCAGGAACTCAGGCGGCGGGCCGACGTGCGCCGCGTCGACGACTTTCTCCTGTCAATTGAGGACATCATCGAGAACCGCCGGGGTGCGGTCCCGGCACCGCTGATGGACGACATTACGCGCTTCGTGCGCCCGCTGAGCCGCAAGCTGCTGCGCGCACTCAACCGCAACGTGACGCGCGACCCAGTGCGCGTGCTGGACGTGCTTTTCGATTGCCAGCAACTGCTCTTGCCGCGGATGATGGTGGCGTAGTCCTGGCCTAAGGGGGGTTCTCCGCCAAGAAAACCGTCAGCCAGCACGCTCAATAAGCCGGATAGCCGTTGCAGTTGATTCCGGATTGTGCGTGAAATAGCCTGTGCGGCCGGTCGGAGTACTCTGCTGAGGATCCCTTGATGCGCCAGACCTTGGCCCGCAACCGCGGGTTGGCAGCGATGCTGAAGCGTCGCTGGTGGATTTTCCCCATCGTCCTGCTGCTGGTGGCGGCTGCGCTGGTGTTCCGCGCGCTCTCCGCACCGCTGGCGGTCAGTGCCAGCGTCGCTGACGGCGACCACGCCGTGGTTCGGAGCTCGGCCGTCTCGCTCAGATTCAACCAGGACATGGATGTGGCGTCGGTCACCAAAGGCTTTCACATCGTTCCCTCAGTGCCCTACACGGTGCTCGTCAAGAGTCCGCGAACCTTCGAATTCCATCCGCAACTCGCGCCCGACACCGCATACCGGGTCCAGGTGATTGGAGCCCGCAAGGGGGTCGGATTCGGGAGCGAGAACTATTCGGTCGCGTTTCGCACGGAACCCGCCCCCAAAGTTACCGGTGCTACCTTCAACGACGCGGCCCTCGCCGACGGTCAGCAGGCCGTCGCCCTACGAGGCAAGGTGAAGGTCGCCTTCTCGCAGCCGATGGACCCCGCGCGAACGCCCATCCTTCTGGACGGAGCCGCCGTCGATGCCAGAAGCATCACCTGGGACGCGACCGGCCTGAGTGCCACGCTGGCCGTAACGCTCAGCCATAGTCGCACCCACACGCTCCTGGTCCCCAAGACGGCGACAAACCGCAAGCAGGATCTCGCTGTCGCCAACTGGACCCTCGGCTTTACGACGGTGGTCCAGGTGCCGTCCGCTGGGTCGACGGCACGGATCGGGACGTCGAGTGCGCCGATCATCATCCAGATCGAGAACAGCTCACAGCCGACCGTCCGGCCGCAGACCGGCATGCAGCAAGCTGACATGATCTACGAGTACATCAGCGAGTTCGGCATCCCTCGGCTCAGCGCCATTTACTGGCACGTGCCGACCAGCTTGATCGGCCCAGTGCGAAGCTGCCGCCTGATCACGGTGCAGCTCGAGCAGATGTATCGCGGCATGATCTTCTGCTCCGGAGCAAACGACTATGTGCTCGGCCAGGTCTGGAAGTGGCCCAACGTCGTCTATGACTACGCCTACATGTATCCCTTCATGTACCGGACCTCGGACCGGTACGCGCCCCACAACGTCATCGCGCGCCCCGACCAGCTGACGGCTAAGGTGGCCGGCTCGGCGTTGGCCGCCCTTAACTACGACATCGCGCCGGCCCACCCAGACGTGCCGCTTCCGGGCGCCACGCCGGCGACCAGCGTTTCGATTCCGCAGCATGGGGCGGTCTGGCGGTATGATGCCAACTCGCATGAGTACCTCAAGTGGCAGGACGGTGCGCCGTTCACCAATGTCGGCACCGGCCAGGTCCACGCCAAAAACCTGATCATCGAGCACGTCCAGTCGCGCCTTGACTTGAACCCGGCCAATACCGGCGTGCACCATACCTACAACACGGAGTACTACGACCTGGCCGGCGAGGGAACCGCCGACATCTACTCCGACGGCGGGGTGATCCACGCGACCTGGAAACATCCCAATCGCGACGTACCGGTTGTTTACTACGATGCCAGCGGCAACCCAGTGGACCTCAACACCGGACTGACCTGGGTTCACGTAATAGGGAGTGATCAATGACCTGGACGCAAACACTTCGACAGCGCTGGTGGCTGCTACCAATCGCCGTCCTGGCGGTCGCGGCGGCCATCGTGATTCGCATCATCACCACCCCGCTCGAGGTGAGCGCCAACGTCAACAACGGCGACCAGGCCGTCCCACGAACGGCGACCATCGATCTCCACTTCAACCAGGAGATGAAGCCCGCTTCCGTCGAGAAGGCCTTCAGCATCACGCCGTCCGTGCCGGTCTCCTTCAAAGCCGTTAGCCCCAAAGAGTTCCAGTTCCGGCCGACGATGAAACCGAGCACCGCGTACCACGTCAGCCTCAAGGACGCGCAGAACACCTCGGGGCGCGGCGTCAGCAGCGGTTTCAGCTTCAAGACCGAGCCCGCGCCGGCGGTTGCAACCGTCATGGTCGACAACAACTCGGTGGCCGACGGCCAGCAAGCGGTAAAGCCGACCGGGGACGTCAAAATCAATTTCTCCCAGCCGATGGATGGCGCCAGGACGCCGATCTCACTGAACGGTAAGCCCTATGACAAGCCGATCAGCTGGGCCGGCGACGGGAAGAGCGCCACGCTCGGCCTCAAGCTGGGGCACAGCCACCAATACCAGCTGTCAATCCCGCAAACCGCCGTCAACCGCAAGCAGGACCCGCTGGCGGCCGACTGGAAATTTTCCTTCACCACCGTCATCGAGGTGCCCTCTCAGGGCGACCCGGCTCGGATCGGGTCGGGCGCGCCGGTCATCGTCCACATCGAGAACAGCATCGACGCCCGTCCGCAGGCGGGTATGCAGCAGGCCGACCTGATCTACGAGTACATCAGCGAGGGGTCGATCCCGCGACTCAGCGCCGTCTACTGGCACCCGCTACCCGACCTCGTTGGTCCGGTGCGCAGCTGCCGCCTGATCACGATCCGGCTCGAGCTGATGTACCACGGCATGATCTACTGCTCAGGCGCCAACGACTACGTCCTGGGCATGGTCTGGAAGCATCCGAACCTGGTGAACGACTACAGCCACGGTTGGGGCAACGTCTTCTATCGCGACAACGCTACACGCTACGCGCCGCACAACGTAATGATGCACGGAAACAACACGACGACCTACACTGCTCTGCAGAAGCTGGGAGCGCCCAGCTACGACATCGCCCCCAAGCACCCCGATGCAACCTTCACTGGTGATCCCGCAGCGCAAATCTCCGTCCCGGACCATGGCGCGACCTGGCAGTACGATCCGGGCTCGAAGCAATATCTCAAGTCGCAGGACGGCCGCGCGTTTACCAACATGTACACGGGCCGCGTGCATGCGAAAACCGTCATCGTCCAGTACGTCACCTCGTTCCTCGATACCAATCCGGCGAATAGCTTCCACGGCTACTTCACTGAAGCCTATGAACTCACCGGTGATGGCAAGGCCGACATCTTCGTCGACGGTGTCGTGATCCACGCCACCTGGCATCACCCGGACCCGAACGTCCCGGCCGTCTACCTCGACGCCAACGGGAACCCGATCGAGCTGGACAACGGCCTGACGTGGGTGCACGTGATCGGCTCCCAAAAGTGGCACGGAGTCGGCTGATCGATTAGCACGACGACCGTCTATATCGTTCCGCATACCCACTGGGATCGCGAGTGGTATGCCACCTTTGAGACCTTCCGTACGCAACTCGTCGAGCTCTGGGACCAGCTTCTGATCCTGACCGAGGCCGATCCCGACTTCCGTTTCTTGATGGACGGGCAAACGGTCGTGATCGACGATTACCTCGAGGTCCGGCCCGAAGCGCGAGGACGGCTCGAGCGCGCCGTCCGCAGCGGACAGATCCAGGTCGGCCCCTGGTACACGCTCCCCGACGAGTTCCTCGTGAGCGGTGAAACGTTGGTCCGTGACCTGCAACGCGGGCTCGCGTCGGCGGACCTCCACGGCGGCTCGATGCGAGCGGGCTACCTACCGGACTCGTTCGGCCACGCCGCCCAGATGCCGCAGATCTACCACCAACTCGGCTTCCGCCACGCCGCCGTCTGGCGAGGGGTGCCGCTGGCGATCGACCGCGTCGCCTTCGACTGGGAAGCGCCGGACGGCAGCCAGATTCTCACCGCCTACATGGGCAATTCCTACTCGCAGGGGGTCGATCTGCCGACCGAGGGCGATGCGCTCGCGGCCCGCATCGCGAGCGCGCTGCAGGCAATCGCCCCCTTCCACCCGACCGCCGATGTCCTGTTGATGAACGGCAACGACCACGTCCTCCCCCAGGCGGCACTGAGCGCAGCGGTGCGGGAGGCAACCGGACGCCTCGACGGCACCCGGATTCGGCTCGCCCGCCTCGACGACTACCTCGCCCGACTGCCGGAGCAGGGCTGGCCACGCTGGCGCGGCGAATTGCGCTCCTCGGCACGCGCCAATGTCCTGATGGGGACACTCTCGGTTCGCGCGCCCGACAAGCAGCGCCACTTCGAGGCCACCCGCGTGCTCGAGCGGATGGCGGAGCCGCTGGCCGCGATCTCCGGGATCGATGCCGCGGCGGCGCTCGACCAGGCCTGGACGCTGATCCTGCAAAACGCCGCGCACGACACGGCCTGCGGCTCCGGCATCGACGCCGTGGCCGAGACGTCGAGGCAACGTAGTGCGGAGGTGATCGAGATCGCCGACCGAATCATCGATCGGGCTCTCCGGCGCCTGGCTGGCGCGGGTCAGGTCTGGAACCCGAGCCCATTTCCGCGACAGGGC
>VBFF01000044.1:0-4330 GCA_005889285.1 Chloroflexota bacterium | reverse complement strand
CGACGCCCGCGGCGCCCGTCACCGCGCGCGGAGCGCGGCTCGAGAACGCCCACCTGGTCTGCGATCTCGGTGCCGACGGCACCCTGGCGATTCTCGACCGGCGAACCGGAGTGCGCTACCAGGGGCTGCACCGGCTGGTCGACGAAGGGGACGCCGGCGACGAATACAACTTTTCGCCGCCGGCAGGGAATCCGCAACCGGCCGATCCGGTCCGCAACCTCCGGAGCGCGCTCCTGGAGGACGGACCACTGCGCGCGCGCCTGGAGGCACGCTACGATTTCGCGGTCTTCAGCGGACTCAGCCATGATCGGCAGCGCCGCAAGGAGACGGAGACGGCGCTACCCGTTCGGCTCATGCTCTCGCTCGAGGCCGACCGACCGCGGCTCGACATCGAGCTCGAAGTCATCAACCGTGCGGAGGATCACCGGCTCCGCGTCCACTTCCCGTTACCCTTTCAGGCCGATCGCTCGGTCGCGGATAGCGCGTTTCACGCCACGGCGCGCGCCGTTGCCGCGGCCCGGCGCGATCCCGGCGCCGCGGAACTGGAGCTGCCCACCTACCCCATGTGGTCCTTCGTCGACGTCAGCGATGGCCGCGCGGGCCTGGCACTGATTACTCATGGCCTGCACGAGTACGAAGTACTCCCGGATGCTCCCCAGGAACTCGCGCTGACCCTGCTGCGTTCAGTGGGCTGGCTGTCGCGAGGTGACCTCGTCACCCGCGCCGGGCACGCCGGTCCCGAGATGGCGACGCCGGGCGCCCAGGTCCCGGGCGGACACCGGTTTCGCTACAGCCTCTTCTTCCACGCCGGTGACTGGCACGCTGGGGGCGTGTGGCGCGCCGCCGAATCGGTGCTGCTACCCGTCGTGGCGGGACGGGGCACACCTGTCACCAGGAAGCCCCCGGTGATCGAACTCGAACCCGACTGCATGCAGATGACGGCACTGCAGCCACGACCCGGAGGGTACGATCTCCGCTTCCTCAACGCCTCGGATGCGTCGTGTGAGGCACGCCTCCGACTGCAGCCGCAACCGGTGGATGTAAGGGTCGTGACGCTCGGCGACGTTGAGCGCGAGCGCCTGACGCCGGAGGGCGGCACGCTGCACCTTCCCGTCAATCCCTGGGAAATCGTCACCCTGCGCGCAACGCGCTAGCAAACACGCGACGCGCGTGGTTACGCGGCGGCGAACGCCTTCTCGTGGTTCATCCAGCGAGGCAAGGCACTGAGAAGCGCCGGACCCTCGACCTGTGTCTTGATGACGTACTCCAGGGCACCGAGCTGGATGGCACGCTTGATCAAGGTGGGCTCGCTGAAGTTCGACATTACGACCACCGGCGTGTTCTTCGTCTCGTCGGAGGCACGGAGCGTCTGCAGCACCAGGATGCCATTCTGGCGCGGCATCATGACGTCGAGCAGGATGACCTGTGGCTGGACGCGGGTGCAGAGGTCGACGCCCGACACGCCGTCGTTAGCAACCTCGACCTGGTAACTGTTGCCGCGGAAGAGGGTCGCATAGTAATTGGCGGCCACCGGATCATCCTCGATGATGACGATGGTCCCCGCGCTCGGCCCGTCGTTGGCCGCGGTTGCCAGGGGGACGTCCGCCGCCGGCCCCTCGTCAGGCGCCGCCGCGGCGACCACCTCGGGCTGCGGCTCCGGCTCAGGCTCCGGCGTCGCATTCCAGGGGCGCCACGAATCGGACTCGGTCGACGGAGCGAGCGGCTCCGGAGTCGGTGTCTCTTCCTCCCACGGGTGGCTGGCCGTGACGGGCTCCGGTTCAGGCTGTGGCTCGGGTTCCGGTTCTGGCTCGACTGCGACTGGTTCGGGGGGTGGCGCAGAAACCGCTTCCTCGCCAAACAGCATGTCTCGCATCGACCGCCGCGCCTCGCGCTTCGGCTCGGGCTCTGGCTGCGTTTCCGGTTCGACCTCCGGAGCCTCGGCCTCGGTGGCAACCGGCTCCTCCTCCTCGACGACTGTCTCGGCAACGGCGGCCTCGGACTCGTCGGACGTGGCCTCGGCCTGTGGTCCGAAGGCAAGGGGAAGTGACTCGCTCTCCACCGGCGTCTCTTCCTCGGCCGGGATCGCCTCGACGGGCGGCGCCGCCTGCGCGCTGGCGCTCAGCGGGGGCGCCGGTGAGGGAACGGGTACAGCGGGTGCCGGCGCGGCCGCCGCTGGCGTCGGCGGGGTCCAGGTCGCCGGCGTTCCCGCCACAGGCGGGGTCCACCCGGTGGTGGGCGGGGGCTCCGATATCTTGGCTTGCACCATCTTCTCGAGGTTCTCGAGCACGTTGAAGTTGAAGCGGCGGCGCTTCGGTTTTCCGCGGCGGCCTGCATCCCCGGCGGGCGGCTCTGCGACAGGCGGTTCGGCGGGCGGTACGTTGCCCGCGAAGCTCGGCGGCGCAGGCGCCGCACCTGGTGTCGCAGACGGTGCGAAACTCGGCGGCGCAGTCGGGCCGCTCGTCACCGGCGCGAAGCTGGGTGGCGCGAACGGCGAGCCGACCGGCGGTGCGTAGGGCCCAGGGACGCCGGGTGGCGGGGCAATCGGCTGAGACATCGGCGCCTGCGGCGCGGGCTGCGGTTGATAGAAGGGGACCTGCGTCGGAGCAGGACCCGGCATCCCACGTCCGGGGCCGGTTGGGTAGCCACCCCAGGGTGATCCCTGAGGCGCGGCCGCGGGAGCCCATGGCGCGTTTTGTGGGGCATACGGCGGCTGGCCCGCGTTCGGCTGCGTTGGCGTCGTGTTTGGCGCCCATCCCGGCGGTGAGGGGGGTGAGTAAATCTGAGGTGCCATCCCGGCTTTCTGCAGCGCGGTCCCGAGGTTGCGGGCGTAGGTGCGGCCGCCCTTGACCGGCGGGAGTGCTCCTCCGCTCTCAACCGGAGCCTCTTCGACGACGGGGGCATTGGTGACGTAGCGCCGGCCGCCCCCGCTGCTGGGGCCGGCCGACTTCGCCGAGGCCAGGTCACGGTGCAGGCGTTCGTTCCGCCAGCGCGTGACCAACAACCACACGGTGAACCAGGCCAGCAGCAACCCGAGCAGAAGAATGACCTTGTCGCGGTTGGCGAAGACGAGGTGGCTGAAGGGCGTCAGGAAGTTTTGCAGCCCACTCATTGGCCGTTTCCGCCTGCAGAAAGATGGCCTTCGACCACGGGACAGGGGCGCTGGCTGGGCGCAGGCACGTTAATAGAACGCTGAGTGGCAGAAAGGCTGTCACTCAGGGGAAGTGGACGTTACCGGACCGTCACCTCTGTCCGGCTACGCGCGAACCGCGAGGCGGCGGTAGCCCTCCTGCAGGCGTGGAATCAGTTGGGCGAAGTTGATCGCCCATCCGATGCCGACCACGCGATCGGTGAAAATCCGAGGGTCGTTGGGGTTCCAATAGGCGTCGCGGAACCGCCTCGGCGTGGGGACGCGAAAGTCGTACGGCACGCCGGCGACCTTCCCGTGCCAGGTGCGCTGATCTTCCGGCTTGCCCAGTTCCTGGGCCACGGCGGCCAGCGTCAGGAAGAAGAGCGCTGCCCGCAGAAGACGACTGATCTTCACAAGGAGCCGACCTTTCGGCCCTGGAAGCCGAGATTAGGGAGATCGTCCTGGAGATTTTCCATCGACTTTGCATAAATCCAGTAGTCGAGCGCGGCCTTGGAAAAAACGACGCGGTCGCCTACCTTGGTGAAGGGGATGTTGCGTTTGGCAACCAGGTCGTCGATCAAATCCTTGGGCACTCCGAGGTAGCTCGCAGCCTGCAGCGTGTTCATCACGTAATTGACGGCGGTCGGATCGTAGATCACGATCAAATCCTCCGGGTGACCTGGACGAGCCTACCTATAATATGGGTTCGCCGCGGAGGCCCAAGGCCCGTTCGTCTAGCTGGTCCAGGACGCTGCCCTCTCAAGGCAGAAATCAGCGGTTCGAATCCGCTACGGGCTACTCCCTCTTCGGGTGTCCCGACAGCTCAAACAGTGTGAAAGGACCCCGAACATAAAGATCTACCGGAACACCCGGGAGAATTCGGTTGATTTCTCCGCGCGCTCGTTCAAGAAGTCCTGCGTCGGAGAAGGTAACGGCGACCACCAGATCCTCTGGCCGCAGGGTTGCTTTTCACCGCTACTAGTCTTATCGATCGCGAGGTCGTCGCCCCGGATTTTCATCGCTTCCAATTCGATGTTCGATTAGCGTCCGGCAGGGGCTACTCATCCGGCTAAGCCAAAGGGGCCGTCAGACTGCTGCTGTCCGTCCCTCAGAGCCCACCACAAATCGCCTGGCAGTCCTGCCGCCTCGAACTGGGTCTCGATGTCCACTCTCGCTCCCTATCCTGAAAATGTTCCTGCGCCA
>VBFF01000138.1 GCA_005889285.1 Chloroflexota bacterium | reverse complement strand
TTTAGGCATCCCATGAGGCTGCGTTTCAGGCTGCGCCCATGATCGCGCCGTCCCCGGTACGTCCGGCGATCCGCCCGGCGGCCCGCCCGCCGATCGCACCGGTTCGCTGGCTCGGCCGAGCCTGGCGCGAGCTGCGCAAGATGCGCACCGCCATCATCCTGCTCGCCATCCTGGCGCTGCTGGCGGTGATCGGCACGCTCCTCCCGCAGCTGCCGCAGAACCCGCGCGGCGTCATGGGCTATGTGCTCCGCCATCCGGCGTCCGCGCCCTGGTTCGCTCGGCTGGGTCTCTTCGACATCTTCAGCTCGTGGCCGTTCATCATCACCGCGGTCCTCATGTACACCTCGATCGGGGCGAGCATGTTCATTCGCGTGCCCGCCGCCTGGCGGCGGGCGACGGAGCCGGCGCAGCGCAACCGCGGGCTCTGGGCGGAAATCGCGAGCATCGTCTTCCACGCCAGCTTCTTCATCCTGCTGGTGGGCGTCATCTACGGCAAGGCGGCCGGCTTTCTCGGCAATGTCGCAGTGGTGGAGGGGGACAGCTTCGTCGAAGCCCGCGCGAACTATGACAACCTGAGTGAGGGCAAGCTCGCCAGCGAGCACGCCGGCTTCCAGGTCAAGGTCGATCGATTCAGCGCCAGCTTCTGGCCCACCGGTGCCCCCAAGGACTTCACGTCCCAGGTCCGCATCTACGATGGCGGACGGCTGGTCGACACGAAGAGCATCCAGGTCAACCATTACCTCGAGTACCGCGGCGTGAAGATCTACCAGGCGGGCTATGGTTGGGCACCGACGCTGCGGATTCAAGCCCCCGACGGCCGGGTGCTCGAGGATGCGGCGACCATCTTCGTCGGCGATCCGCAGTTTGCGAACGGCGTGATCAAGGTCCCGTCCGCCGGCCCACCCTCGGAACAGCTGGGTGCGACGGCGATCTTCATGCCGGATCCGCAGATCGTGGACCAGTCGATCGCGCCGGGCACGCCGCAGCTGAAAAACCCGATCCTGCTGGTCCGGCTCTACCGGGGCGACCTGCATCTGACACAGCCCCAGAACGTCTTCTCGCTGGACACCAGCAACATGGACCTCCGCTGGCGCGGGGCGCTCCGAGTCGGGGACAGCGTGGTCACCCCCGACGGCTACACGCTCAGCTTCACCGGGCTGAAGGCCTACACCGACCTGACCCTGAACAAAGACCCGGGGATCCCAATCGTGCTGACCGCCTTCGTCATCGGCCTTTCCGCGCTGCTGATCAGCCTCTACCTGCCGCTGATGGGGCCCGAGCAGCGGCTGTCGCCACCCCGGGAGCTGACCGGCTAGTCTCAAGGTAACGGCGGCCGCAACGTTTTGTCGTCGTATGGCCGCTGTGAATGGTCCCAACGGCGGGGATCGGACGAGGCGGCGCGGCCTCATGCTGGACGGCATGCGGTGCCAGCCTTTTTCCTATTCCAAAAAAGGCCAGGCGATCGTCGAAACCGCGCTCCTGCTGCCGATCCTGATGCTGCTGGTGATGGGGAGCGCCGACCTGGGCCGGGTCTTCTACTACGCGATCGCCGTGACCAACTCGGCGCGCGAGGCCGCGCGGCAGGGAACCTATTACGACCCCATCTCCGGCAGCAACGCCTACGACAGCTATGCCCAGGTGATGGCTGCCGCGCAAAAAGAGGTGCCGGGTGATGTGACGCTCACCCTCCCCACCAGCACCCCGTCGCACTGCCTGACCGGTGCGCCCTCGAGTTGGTCGATCTACTACCCCACGCAGCCCAACTCCGGCTACGTCTTCATCTGCTTCGACGGCAACGATAGCCAGGCCACGGCCGCGACGCAGACGATCCAGGTGCTCATCCTCTACAACTTCTCGCCGGTGACCCCCCTGGCGCAGGTCGTCGGCGCCAGCCTGATCCAGGTCGAAGCGTCCACCACGATGCAGGTCCAGAAGCAGCAATGAAGGGCAGGCAGCGGGGTCAGACGTTGGTGGAAATGGCGATGATCTCGCCCTTCCTGATCATGCTCCTGCTGGTGATGATCGATTGCGGCCGCGCTGCGTATGCCTACTCCACATTGGCCGGTGCGGCGCGCGATGGCGCTCGGGCGGCGATCACGACCGGCACCAACCGGCCGGATAACGCCTGGGTGGCCGGCGCCGTCAAACAGAACGCGTACGGTGTTCAGCTCAGCTCCGGGTCCTGTATGAATGACGCCCCGCCGGCCAGCCCCAGCATGGCGGCGGACACCGGGTTGATCTACGTCGGGGCTGGCAGCGGCAACACGACCACCAATGCGCCCGCAGGTCAGGCACCCGCCGCGGCCGTCGGGAGTTGTGGGGCAGTCATTCCCAGCTATGCCGGTCACAACGCGCTGGCGGTCACGATCAAATACAATTTCCAGCCCCTGACCCCATTCGGCTCGCAGTTTTTCCCGGGTGGGATCGTCATGACTGTTACCAGCACCATGAGCACCGAGTATTGATGCACGGATCCTGGTTGCGAAAGCAGTCAGGACAGGCGGTTGTCCTCGTCGCCGTGGCGGTGGTGGTGCTGACCGCCATCCTGGCGCTGGCGCTGGACGGCGGAGGGATCTATCTCGATCGGCGAGAGGTCCAGAATGCGGCGGATTCGGCCGCGCTGGCGGGGGCGGAACTGCTAATGACGGTGCCACCCAGCTATCCGAGCATTCATAACCAGGCGATCGGGAACCTCGTCAAGAATCTTCCGGGCACCACCATCGCGGGGACCGTCTGCAGCGCGACCTGTCCGAACCAGGCGATGATCGGCCCGCTGGGCGGGAACGGGGTCGGCACCATCAACCTGGGCGCCGGCTACTTCGCCCAGCTCTGGGTGACCAACTCGTATACCTACATGGTGGCTGTCTGGCACACCCACCATGTGGCGGTGGCGCCGGTCCACGGGTTCCAGTCGACGATCACCCTGCAGGCGCGCGCCGTGGCGCAGAATGCGAATCTGCCCTACGCGGTCGTGGTCTTGCAAGACAAGCCAGCGTATGCGCAGTGGCACGATCTGAACATCACGGGATCAACGAGTGTCCTGGCGCTGCAGGGCGGTGGTCCCGGCGCCCGTGGCGGCGTTTTTTCGAACGCGAACATCGACCCGGGCAACGGCATCCCGGCGATCACCTTCAGCCCGGCGGGCAACGCGGGTGACCTCTGGGCGGTCAACGAGACCAGCGGTGACCAGACGCTCTTGAACGCCGCCGGTCGCGTCACGGGGCAGCAGACCGGGGGAAGCCTGCCGCGGGCGGCGTCGCATCTCGATTTCCCCAGCTATCCCGAGCCGTCACCGCCGGCCGCCAGCTTCAATGGCGTCCCGGCCAATACACCAACCAGATCAACGTGCAAGCCGCGGGGACGGCGATCTTGTTTCCCGGTGTCTACCAGATGCAGGCGGGTGGGGTCAGTGTGCAGGGGACGCTGCGTACCCTGATGGGCGACGACCTGCCGATCTCGGGCTGCGGCGAGACGCTAATCCCGGGTGCCGACCTCGGCGTCATCATCGAGCTCCGGCCGGACAACACGGGGGGTAGCACCCAGTGCAACAGGAACCCGTTGACGGCGGGCAGCAGCTCGACGATTACGCTGACGCCTTCCGTGAAGTACTTCAACGTCAATCTCGACATCGAGACGATGCCGGGGTGGCAAGGCATCTGCACCTTCGCGCCGCTTGGCACCAACGTCGTCCAATTCGCCGCCGGCGCCTGCTACAGCATCAGCGGCGCCATCTACGGGCCGGCCGACAACATGGTGATGGGTACGACCAGTACCTGTGGGACGACGGTCGGACAGGTGATCGCCTGGACGCTCACAGTGAACGGCAGCGGCATGCTGAACGCCAGCTTCAACGCCAGCCACCTGCCCTACATCAAGGGTCTGACTCAGTAGCGGTCATCGTCCCGTGACCCGTGCAACGATCGAGTAACAAGCGGGCGCAGCGGTTGAGGATGACCCCGCCGTAAGAGTCGGCGTAGGAACCCGTCACTAAGGTTGTGACCGTGCGTCGAATGTTGCCAACCAAGCGGGGCCAGGCGCTGGTCGAAATGGCGCTCATGGCACCGGTCCTGTTCCTGATGGTGCTCGGGGCCACGGATCTCTCCCAGCTCTTCTACTACTCAACCTCGGTCACCAATGCGGCTCGAGAAGGCGCGCGCCAGGGCGCGTACTACGACCCGATGACCTTCCCGGGGGGAAATACGTACGCCACCGACGCGGCCGTGTATTCAGCGGTGAACGCAGAAGCCTCCTACCTGAACCTGTCCGAGCCGTGCCATCCCAACACGATCTGCAGCGGTAGTCTGACGAACTGCCCGAGCTATCCATACGCGAACGCGCTGTACCCACCGACCTCGGCGCCGAACACCGGCTACGTCTTCGTTTGCTTCAACAACTCGACGACGGCGACGACCGCGACGGTGGGCCAGCCGATCCGGATCACGATCCTCTATAGCTTTCAGCCGGTGACGCCGCTGATCGGGACCATGGTCCACGCCGCCGCCAGCACTGAGATCCTGACTCAGGGGAACGGTTGATGGGCCGGCCGAAGAAGCGGGCACAGGCGATGATCGAGTTGGCCATGCTGGCACCGATGATCTTCATGCTGCTGATCTTCGTCTTCGATCTCGCTCGAGCCGCTGCCACCTGGGCCGCGATCTCCGAAGCGGTTCGCGAAGGATCGCGCACCTCCGTGACCATCGGCCAGACGACCGCAGCAACCGACTACGCGATCATCGGAAACACCCAGGCGTTCGGCGTCAACTTGACCCTGAACCCGGTTAGCGGTTGCGTCCACGGCCATACGTCTGGCATGGTGACACCGCCCCCCACGACCGGAAACACAGGCTACATCTACATTCTCTCAACCGTGGCCGGGCAGCCTAACGCACCCTCGGGCGGGGCCGGGTTCGTTGAGACCGCCGGTGCGGGCTGCAACGCCATCAACGCCGCCGGGCTTGGGAGATACCCGATCAAGGTGGTCGTCGCCTACAACTATCAGCCGTTCACACCCTTTGCGTCGCAATTCATGCCGGGCGGTATCACGATGATCGCCAGCAGCACGATGAGCACGGAGTTTTAACCATGATCATGTCCAGCTATCGCCGTCGCAAGCTCGCGGGCCAGGCATTGATCATTTTCGCGCTGGCGATCCTGGCGCTGACGGGTCTCCTCGTGATCGCCGTCGACGGCGGTTCCATATACCTCGACAAGCGGCGGCTCCAGAACGCCGCGGACGCGGGGGCGCTCGCCGGCGGCGACGCCGCCGAGAGCTTGCCGTTGCGCACCTACTACATCGCGCACCAGGCTGCGCTCAACGAGATCTACCACAACCTGTTCCCGGGAACCGCCGTGCCCACCGTGCCGGCCGGAGCCGCCGCGACCTATACCGCCACGGCCTTCTCGGGCACCTACCAGTTTGTCCTGACGGCGGATATCTCCAATGTCAGCCAGGACACGTACCTCGCAGTCGTCAACCACGCCTACAACTTTTATGCCGCCCAGGCGATTGGGTTCGGATCGTCGACCTGCACACTGGGCGCCACGACCACCACGAACGCTGTCTGCCTCCAGTCGCGCGCCAAGGCGCTGGCTGCCACCTATCCGTTCGCATTGATCCTGCTCAACGACCAGAACCTCAACTTCGAAAACCTCTCCATGAACGGCTCCAATGCCAAGCTGATCCTGCACGACGGTGGCACGAAGGGCGGCGCCTTCTCCAACGAGAGCATGAATGCCGGTAACGGCAGCATTTACTTCAACCCCTGCGGGTCGTCGGGGGACCTCTGGGCTAACAGCGAGAGCGTCGCTGGTGCCGCCAACATCCCCAGCCACAGCTGGGGACACTACGGGGATGTCGGCGTGTATCCGGCATGCACCGTAAACACGCTAAACACGCCCTATCCGAAGAGTAGCGTCAAGATCCCGTTCCCGAACTATCCGGAACCGCCGGTTACCGGGCCGACCTATTCGCCCGCTTTGACGGCGTCGGGTGGCACCTACTATCTGTGTCCCGGCACATACCAGGGAACCCTGAGCGAAAGCAGCCCCGGATCGACCGTCATCATGTATCCCGGGGTCTATCGCTTCACGGCACCGATCGCCATGACCCTGACGGGTGGGACCATCCGCGGGGCCGTCGCCACCGACTACCCGATCCCGGGTGCGGCGATCTCCGTCAACTGCACCGGCTACAACACCACCACCGCGCCTACGGACCTCGGCTTGATCATCGAGCTCAAGGCGGCCGACTGCACCACGAACACCTTCAAGGTGGCCGGCGGGTCGACCACCATCACCTTCCGGCCGTCGCCGAAATACAACAACCCCCCTACCCCGGGCTGGGTTGCTCATCGGCCACGCCGGGCGGGACGCACGTCGTCAACATCTCCGGATCGGCCTCCCTCAACATCTACGGCGCCTTCTACGGCCCGGGCGACAACATGTTCTTCTGCGGCAACGGAGCCGGATACGGGGTCGGTCAGATCGTCGCCTGGACGATGACGCTCTGCGGTAACGGCACCATCGACGAGCACTACAACCCGGCCTACCTGCCCTACTTCCGCGGCCTGATCCAGTAGCCGTCCATCCTTAGAATGGCGGGCGTGCCCGCGCCCGTTCGCAATCGCAGTGCGGCCGGCGTGACCCTCGTCATCGGCTCGGCGTGTTGCTTCGGATCGCTCGGCGTCTTCGGCAAGCTCGCCTACCGGCTCGGGCTGACCACGCCGCAGCTGCTCAGTTATCGATTCGCGCTGGCGGCGGTGCTGCTCTGGTTGGCCGCCGCCGTCACGCGGCAGGGCCTCCCGCCGCGCCGCAGTCTCGTCGGCCTCGCCATCATGGGCGGCGCCGGTTACGTCGGCCAGTCCGCGGCCTACTTCAGTGCCCTGCACTTCA
This sequence comes from Chloroflexota bacterium, assembly GCA_005889285.1. GTDB lineage: Bacteria > Chloroflexota > Dormibacteria > CF-121 > CF-121 > CF-13. The sequence continues at coordinate 581 of VBFF01000138.1, read as the reverse complement.
TCCCGGTCTCGACCACGGCCCTGCTGCTCTACACCTTTCCGGTGGTGGTCACGCTGCTGGCGACCCTGCTTTTCCACGAGTCGCTGGGCTGGACAAAGATCGTCGCCGTCGTCCTGGCGTTCATCGGTACGATGCTCGTGGTACAGGCGCAACTGACGGCTGCCTCGCCCATCGGCATCATCCTGGGACTGACGTCGGCGGCCGTCTACTCCGGCTACATCCTGTTTGGAAGTCGGCTGCTTCCCGGGATCCCGCCTGTTTCGGCGACCGCCACCATCGCAACCGCTGCCGCGATCGTGTGGAGTGGATTCGCGGCCGCAACCGGCCAGCTGACGGTAAATTGGACGCCCTCGCGAGCGGCGCTCCTCGCTGGCTTTGCGGTGATCGGCACGACCATTCCCGTCCTGACATTCATCCTGGGCCTCAGATTGCTCGGCGCATCCCGATCGGCCATCCTCAGCACCTTCGAGCCGGCGAGCAGCGTGCTGCTGGCGGTTCTCATCCTCGGGGAAGCGGCCAATCCCATCCAGTATCTTGGCGGTGCCTTCATCCTGTCCTCGGTCGTTGTGCTCGAGGGGAGG
>VBFF01000137.1:6993-8534 GCA_005889285.1 Chloroflexota bacterium | reverse complement strand
CACGAGCCAGCTCGATCGGATCCGGGAATTGATCATGCCGACGCTCAGCTTCCTCGGTTACGAGCTGTACGACCTGGCAGTCGCCGGCAGCGGCGCATCAACGACGCTGCGTGTGCGCATCGACCGGCCCGAGGGCGTGACCCTTGCCGACTGCGAGCGGGTCAGCAAGTCGGTGAGCGCGTTGCTCGACCAGGCCGATCCCTTTCCCACACGTTACGAGCTCGAAGTGTCGTCGCCGGGTGCCGAGCGTCCGCTTCGCAACCTCGAAGAGTACCGTCGCTTCATCGGCCGTCGCGCCAACATCCACTACCGCGTTGGCGACGGCGAACAGGTGGCAGAGGGCCGGCTCACGGCGGTATCGGAGCAGATGATCGAGCTACAGCTAGGAGAGGTGAGGCATCAAAAGATGGTGGCGATCCCGCTGGCGGACATCCTTTCCGCCCGGCTGGCGATCGACCTCTCGCGTCACTGATGCTCCGCTCAGATTTTCTCAAGGCGATGGACCAGGTCCAGGAAGAGAAGGGGATCTCCAAGCAATCCTTGCTTGCCCTGATGGAGATGGCGCTCGCCACCGCCTACCGGCGGGCCTTCAATCCGTCGGAGGGCATCCGAGTGCACGTCGACCCGGATACCGCCCAGATCGCGATCTTTGGCCGCCGGCGCGTGGTGGTTGAGGTCAAGGAATCGGCGACGGAGATCAGCCTGGAGGAGGCACGCCAGCTGGGAGAGGCGTCCCTGGGCGACATGATCGATGTTCCGCTGCCGACCGAGGACTTTGCCCGGCTGGCCGCACAGATCAGCAAGCAGGTCGTCTTCCAGCGGCTGCGAGATGCCGAGAAGGATCAGGTGCTCAAGGATGTTCTCGAGCATAAAGGCGAGATGGTGAGCGGCATCGTAGAGCGGGTCGCGGAGCGGCCCGACGGAAACACGGTGTATCTGGAGCTGGGCAAGGCCGAGGGCGTGCTGCCCCCGGAAGAACAGATTCCCGACGAAACGGTTCGCATCGGCCAGCACCTCAAGGTCCTCTTACTCGAGGAACGCAAGCGCAGTCGCGGGGCCCAGGTGGTGGTCTCCCGCGCCCACAAGGCGCTGGTCCGGCGGCTGCTCGAGTTCGAGATTCCTGAGTTGACCTCGGGTGCGGTGGTAATCCGGGCGCTGGCGCGGGAACCCGGCGTCCGAAGCAAGGTCGCGGTTTCCGCCAACCAGGAGGGGATCGATCCAGTCGGCGCCTGCGTCGGTCCGCGCGGCGTGCGGATTCGGAGTGTGGTTGGGGAGCTTGGCTCGGAGCGAGTCGACATCATCCCCTGGGCCGACGACCCCGCCCAGCTGGTCGCCAACGCTCTCAGCCCGGCCCAGGTGCTGAGCGTGGAGATCGACCGGGAATCGCGGACCGCAACCGCCCAGGTTCCGGAAAACCAGCTCTCCCTGGCAATCGGCAAAGATGGACAGAACGCTCGGCTCGCCGCCAAGCTGACCGGCTGGCGGATCGATATCAAGCCATCGGCTGAGGGGACCGGCCCCCTGCCTGACCCTTCCCCGCA
>VBFF01000137.1:0-6924 GCA_005889285.1 Chloroflexota bacterium | reverse complement strand
CGGACCTGCACCGACTTGCCGTGGTCGACGGGCAGATTGTGGTCGACCCGCGCCGGATCACCGGTCGTAGTGCTTACCTCTGCCGGGATCGGAACTGCTGGGAGCTGGCGGAGAAGCGCCGCGCCCTGGACCGGGCGCTCGGCGTCCGTGCTGCGGCAGGCGATTGGGAGCGCCTGCATCAGGGAATACTGATCTGAGCGCACCGACTGGCCAGGGTGCGCTCGCGCTATCATTGCCAGTTGAATTGAAAAGGAAAGATCACTCATAGCCACCACAACTCGCGGTATCAAGGTTCAGCAACTCGCCCGTGACCTCGGCGTCGAAGCCCGGGATATCCTCGACTTCCTGCGCCCGACGCGGCACGCGCCCCGGCACGCCATGGCGGTGCTCAGCCCGGAGCAGGAGGCGTCCGTCCGCACCCAGTTTGCGGCCGGTAGCCCGACCGCCGACGCCAAGCCCCCGGTTGCCGAGGGCAAGGTGGAGCTCCCGCCGACGCTGTCGGTCAAGGAGCTCGCCGAATACCTCGACGTCAAGACGGTCGACATCATCAAAGAGCTGATGAAGAACGGCGTGATGGCGAACATCAACCAGCAGATCGATTTCGACACGGCGGCCATCGTCGCCGACAGCTTCGGGGTCCAGGCCAGCCCCATGTCGATGGATTCGGCGATCGCCGAAGAAGTCGTCGGCGAGGGCGAGGCAACCCAGGTCAAGCTGACCACGCGTTCGGAACTCTTCAGCACGGATGGCGAAGCAGCCGAGAATCTGAAAGTCCGGCCGCCGGTCGTCACCGTCATGGGTCACGTCGACCACGGCAAGACCTCGCTGCTCGACGCCGTCCGTCAAACGAAGGTGGCGGCCGGCGAAGCGGGCGGGATCACCCAGAGCATCGGCGCTTACGTCGTCGAGGAGAAAGGGCGGCGCATCGTCTTCCTGGACACGCCGGGCCACGAGGCGTTCACCGCGATGCGCGCCCGCGGGGCGCAGGTGACGGACGTCGCCGTGCTGGTGGTCGCCGCCGACGACGGCGTCATGCCGCAGACGGTCGAGGCGATCTCGCACATCAAGGCGGCACAGGTTCCGATCGTCGTGGCAATCAACAAGATCGATAAGGAGGGGGCCAACCCCGACCGGGTCAAGCAAGCCCTCTCCGAGCAGGGCCTCGTCCCCGAGGAGTGGGGCGGGCAAACCGTCATGGTGCCCGTTTCGGCCAAACAGAAGAAGGGGATCCCCGAGCTGCTGGAGATGATCCTGCTGGTTGCCGACCTCCAGGACCTGAAGGCCAACCCGGCCAAACTGGCCGCCGGCACCGTGATCGACGCTCATCTGGAGAAAGGCCGCGGCCCAGTCGCGACCGTGCTGGTGCAGAGCGGCACGCTGCGGATCGGCGACAACCTGGTGGTCGGGCATATTTTCGGCAAGGTGCGGGCGCTGCTCGACGATCTGGGCCGGAAGATGAAGGAAGCCGGGCCGGCCACGCCTGCCGTCGTCACCGGCCTTCCCGACGTGCCCACGGCGGGCGATATTTTCCAGGTCGTTTCCAGCGAGAAGGTTGCCCGGACGATCGCGGGTCAGCGGGCCGAGCAGTACCGTGTTGCCACCCTTGCGCAGACGCGCCGCATCACCCTGGCCGACCTGTCGGCGCAGGTGGGGAAGGGGGCCGTCAAGGATCTCAACCTCGTCCTCAAAGCGGACAGCAACGGTTCGGTTGAGGCGCTCAAGGGCTCGCTGCTCAAGATCCAGGATCCGCAGGTGCAGATCAAGATCGTCTTCGAGGGTGTCGGCCCGGTGTCCGAGTCGGACATCCTGCTGGCCGCGGTCTCGAACGCGCTCGTCATCGCCTTCAACGTCAAGTCGGATGCGCTCGCCCAGAAGGCCGCCGAGCGCGAGAAGGTCGACATCCGCAGCTACGACGTCGTCTACAACGTCACCAACGATATCGAACGCGCCATCAAGGGTCTCTACGAGCCCACCTTCGTGCAGGTCTGGGAGGGCCGCGCGGAGGTGCTCACACCGATCAAGATCCCCAAGCTCGGCATCATCGCCGGCTCCCGGGTGCTGGATGGCAAGATCACGAGTGGCTCGACCGCCAAGCTCTTGCGCGACAACAAGGCGATCCACGAGGGCAAGATCGAGGGCCTCAAGCGCTTCAAGGACGATGTCCACGAGGTGCTCTCCGGGCTGGAGTGCGGCATCCGGGTCGACGGCTACCAGGACTTCCAGCAGGGCGACGTCATCGAGTCCTACCAGGTCAAGCAGGCGTAACCTCAACGCGCCCGCTCAAGGTCGGCTTCCAGCTGCCCGAGGTCGAGCGCCAGGTCCGGTGGCCGGAAATCGCCGCGATGGCGAGGCGGGGCGAGCAGGTAGGTTTCGACTCAGTGTGGCTTGGCGATCATCTCCTTTATCGCGACGATGTCCATGGAGCACGCGGACCGTGGGAGGACCGTGACCAGCCGAATCGCAATCGGGCCGCTTGTCGCCTCCACGAGCTTTCACAACCCGGCGATGCTCGCCAAGATGGCCACCACCGTGGATGAGATCAGCGGTGGACGGCTGATCCTCGGACTTGGCGCGGGATGGAACGAGACCGAATATCGGGCCTTCGGCTTTCCCTTCGATCGACGAGTGGCGCGTTTTGCTGAGGCGTTCACCATCATCCGCACACTCGTCAGGGAAGGGCAGATCGACTTCGAGGGCGAGTTCTATTCCGCCCGGGATTGCGAGCTCGTTCCGCGGCCCCGGCCGGGAGGACTGCGGTTGATGGTTGGTTCCATGGGAGATCGGATGCTGGCGCTGACCGCTCCGCATGTTGATGCCTGGAACGCCTGGTACGGTTGGACCGGCAACCGACCCGAAGGCGTCGTCCCGCTACGCGAAAAAGTTGACGCGGCCGCAACGGCCGCTGGACGTGAGCCCAGCAAAATCGAGCGCACGGTCACTGTGCTCGTCCGCCTGCCGGGTGCCAGCGGCGGACGCGAGTACGATGCCCCACCACTCGAGGGCACTGCGGAAGCCATCGCTGACGGCCTGCGCGGCTACGCGCGCCAGGGGATCGGTCATGTCCAACTCGTGATCGATCCCATCACCGAGGCTTCGCTCGAGGCCCTCGCCCCGGTGCTGGAGAATCTCGACGGCCGCCGCTGACCTCGATCCGAAAGCGATCGTTCGCGAGGGCTACGACCGCATCTCATCCGAATACCGAGACGACGCCGGGCACGGACCAGCGAAAGATCAACCATTGGGCCGACCGGATTACGAGTCCTGGCTCGGCGAGCTCGTGCCCCGGCTCAAGGCTGGGGACACGGTGCTGGACCTCGGCTGCGGCTGCGGCGTCCCGGCCACCGCTCTCCTCGCCAAGCACTTCGCAGTAACTGGCGTGGATCTGTCACCCGTCCAGATCGCCCGGGCGCAGCGGCTCGTATCAACGGCGCAATTTCTCTGTGCCGACATGTCAACACTGGAATTTGCAGCCGGGAGCTTTGCCGCCGTCGTCTCTTTCTATGCCATCATCCATGTCCCGCTGGAAGAGCAGCCAGCCATCTTCAAGAGCATCCACAGGTGGCTCAGACCCGGCGGTTACCTGCTCGCGACTGTGGGTTCCACTGCCTGGACCGGCACCGAAGACGACTGGCTTGGTGCCCCGATGTACTGGAGCCACGCGGATCGTGCGACCTACATCGTCTGGCTCGAGGAAACGGGTTTCGAAGTCCTTTGGGCACGCCTCATCCCGGAGGGAACCGGCGGCCACACGCTGGTGCTGGCAAGAACAAGCGCCCGCCATCCCTCGCAAGCAGGGGAGGGTGATGAGAGGTGAGCGTGGACGGTTCATACAATGGTGGCATGGGCACTCACAGAGTTGAACGCGTCGCCGCACAGCTTCGCGAGGAGATCAGCCAGATCATCATCCGTGACCTGAAGGATCCGCGGATCGGGATGGCCACCATCAGCGAGGTGAAGCTCAGTCCGGACCTGCGCAATGCCACGGTCAAGGTGAGCGTTGTCGGCGAAGACGATGCTCGCCAGGCGGCGATCGATGGCCTGGATCACGCGAAAGGGTTCATCCGCCGCGAGCTGGGTTTGCGTCTGTCGAACCTGCGCTTCGCGCCCGACCTGCATTTTCAGCTCGACGAGGGCGTGGCCTACAGCGTGCGGGTCAGCCAGCTTCTACGTGAAGTTCAGGAAGGGGAACCAAACGCCGGCGGCTGAGCTCGCTCCACCGCGCCCCGAGGTCGCCGAGCTGGCGCCCCGGATCTGGCAGGTGATCGACGACGCTCCAGTCGTGACGGCGGTCACGCACAAAGACGCCGATGGCGACACACTCGGCTCGGCGCTCGCTCTCGCGTTGGCCCTGGAGCCGATCGGCAAGTCCGTGCCGGTACTCTCCTCACCACCCGTGCCGGGCGCATGGTGGTTCCTGCCTGGCTTCGAGCGGGTCAACCGGCAGGCCCCACCGCGGGGAACCCCCGTCTTCATCTTCGATGCCAGCGACGCGTCCCGAGCCGGCGCCTTTGAGCCGGTGGTGACCCAGGCGCGGGTCGTGGTCAACGTCGATCATCACGTCTCCAACACACGCTTTGCCACCTTGAACCTGGTGCTCACGGATGCCGCCTCCACCGGCGAGCTCGTCTACGACCTGCTCAAAGCCTGGAAGATCGACATCCCACCCGGAGCGGCGTCCAACCTCTACGCCACGATCCTGTCGGACACCGGTGGTTTCCGTCACGAGAACACCTCGGCGCACGCGCTACGCGCTGCCGCCGAGCTCGTTCAGCTGGGTGCCGACCCCGTGATGCTCGCACGCGGCCTCTTCAAGAGCCGGCCGGCCTCGTCGCTCCGCATGCAGGGGCGCATCCTGCAGGGTCTGCACTACGAGTTTGGGGACCGCCTCGTCTGGGGATCGATCAGCCAGTCCGAACTGCGGGACAGCGGCGCCACCACCGACCAGGCGGACAGCGCTATCGACCAGCTCAACACGCTCCGCGACCAGGAGCTCGCCATCCTTTTCAAAGAAGCCGGCCCACGCGTGACCAAGGTGAGCATTCGCAGCCGTGACCGGATCGACGCCGCTGAGCTCGCTGCCAGGTTCGGCGGCGGCGGCCACAAGCGCGCCGCAGGGATGGAATTGGCATTGCCGCTCAAGGAAGCGGAGGCCAGGGTGCTGGCGGAAGTCCGCGGGCGCATGAACGACCTCGAGTGACATCCGGCATCCTGAACGTCAACAAGCCGGCGGGACCGTCGTCGTTCGCCGTTGTCCGCACGCTGCGCCGGCTCCCCGGCGTCGTGAAGGCGGGCCACGGCGGGACCCTTGACCCGGCGGCCGAGGGTGTCCTGCCGATCCTGGTCAATGGCGCGACCCGGATTGCGGACTTCGTCCACGAATGGCCGAAAACTTACGTGGCCACCGTGACCTTCGGCTTCACGTCCGACACCGGCGACCGCGAGGGCACCATCGTCGCTGCGACTGGCCCAGAGGCGATCAACCGCGAGCGGATCGAGGCGGCTCTGCCGAAATTCACGGGCCGGATCGAACAGGTGCCCCCCCTCTATTCGGCGCTCAAGCAAGGCGGCGAGGCCCTCTACCGCAAGGCCCGGCGTGGTGAGGCGGTTGAGCGGCGCGCGCGCGTGGTGGAGATCTTCTCCATCCGCCTTCTGGACTACGACTCGGTGGCGGGCACCGCACGCATCGAAGTCAACTCCGGCCGCGGAATGTACGTCCGAAGCCTTGCGCAGGACCTGGGCGCCGCGTTGGGAAGCGGCGCCTATCTCTCCGCCCTTGTTCGAACCGCGATCGGGCCGCTGACGGAGGCCGACGCCGTGCCGATGGCAACGCTGGCCGAAGCGGGGGAGGGATGGACCCGCTGGCTGCTGCCGATGGATCTTCCCCTGCGGCGCTGGCCCGCCGTCGCGCTGGATGCCGCCGGGGCCGCCGCGGTTCGTCGCGGGCAGGCGGTTCCCGCTCCGGACACGACGGGCGGCCGGTATCGACTGCTTGGTCCCGACGGTGAGTTGGTCGCGTGGGGCGAGGCGGACGCTACTCGGCGGATCCAACCGCGCGCCGTCTTTTCGGCATGACGGCCGTCACCTTCGGCTTTCCCGCGCCCGGCGCCTTCGGCCCGAGCCACGCCACGATCGGCACCTTCGACGGCGTTCACCGCGGCCATCAGGCTCTGCTGAAGCCGCTGATCGGCGGCGCCCGCGAGGCCCGTTCCGCCAGCGTGCTGATCACCTTCGAGCCACATCCGCGCTGCGTGCTCGACCCGGATCACTGCCCGCCGAATCTCACCACCCTCGACGAAAAAACCTGGTTGCTCGACCAGCTCGGTCTCGACCAGGTGGTCGTGATTCCCTTTACGCCACAGATCGCCGCGCTCAGTGCCGCCGCCTTCATGCAGCGGCTGTTCCGTGGAATGGAAATCCGCCGCATGGTCATCGGTGAGAATCACCGCTTCGGACACGGCCAGCGGGGCGACGCCGCCTTCTTACGCCGTCTTGGCGCGCGGCACGGCTTTACGGTCGAGGTCGCCCCCACGGTGATACGCGGTCGAGAACCCATCAGCAGCTCGCGGATCCGCCGGTTGGTCCTGCTCGGCCAGGTTCGGGCCGCCGCCCAACTCCTCGGTCGGGACTACTTCATCCGTTCCACGGTGGAACATGGCGCCAAGCGTAGACGGCAGCTCGGTTTTCCCACGGCGAACCTGCGCATCACCCCCAACAAGCTCATCCCTCCGAACGCCATCTACGCGTCGCGCGTCGACATCGACGATCGAACCTATGGCGGTGCGACCAGCATCGGCTTCCGGCCGACCTTCGGTGGCAACACCCTCACGGTCGAGGCCTTCGTCCTCGACTTCGACGACGACCTGTACGACAGGCTGATTACCGTCTGGTTCGTGCAGCGGCTGCGTGCGGAAAAACGGTTCGCCA
>VBFF01000136.1 GCA_005889285.1 Chloroflexota bacterium | reverse complement strand
AGGCTCAGGCCCATGATGACCGAGCCCAGGTAGAGCACGCTCATCAGGACCCCGATCCAGAAGTTGTCGACGTGGGCGGCCTCGTGCGCGTAGAGCGCGGTGAAGGTCCACGGGATGAAGATGATGGCCGTCACGAGTGTGAACAGGGACAGCATGACCCGGTAGGCCGGAAAGCGCATCAGGTCTCGATAGCGGATCGACGGCACGCTGAACCGCGGCGTCGCTTTGGCCGGCAGGAAGGCGATGCAGACGGTCGCCAGGACGAAGAAGGCGAAGGACACCCAGAAGAGCGCACTCAGAGGAACGACCTGGGCCAGCCATCCGGAGAGCACGCTCGAGGCGATCAGGCCGAGCGAGTAGGCGGAGAAGACCGTGGTCATGACGGCCGCGATCCGGTCGCGCGGCACACCCAGCGAGAGATAGACGCTGATGGCCGGCGTGTTGAACACCGAGACCTGGAGAAAGAGGATCCCCAGCGCGGTCCAGCCCCAGTGGGGCGCCACCGCGTAGCAGAACGGCGCCGGCACGGCGAGCGCCCAGCCGGCGATCACCGTCTTGCGCAGGTCGCGGCGCTCGGCCAGTCCGGTGCCGGGCAGCATCACCAGCGTCGCCACCAGCATGCCGATGGCGGCAAGCACGCCGATCTCGAAGGCGCTCGCGCCCAGCTCGCGCTGGTAGATGACACCGAAGGCGATGAAGGGGCCGGCGCCCAGGCCGGAGAGCCCGTGGGCGAAGAAGAGGAGCCAGCCGCCCCGGTCGATGCGGACGCGGATCTCCGGGCGATGGCCGCCAACCGGTTGCGGGAGTGGGCGCGGCGCCCGGGCTGGGAGCACACCCGTATATCGCGCCGGTCGCGGCGACCCATCGAGCGGGCCGGCGACGAACCGGTGAAAGGGCCGGCCGCGCGACTAAGCGGCGACGGGTTCGTCGGAGCCGATGCGCCGGTGCCACCTGGCGAGGCGTCGGGGCGCCCACCAGTTGGCGCGTCCCAGCAGCCGCATCACCGCCGGCACGATCAGCGCGCGGACGAGGGTAGCGTCGATGGCAACCGCCAGCGCGAGTCCCAGCCCGATGGACTTGATCAGCACGACGTCGGCGAGGCCGAAGGCGAGAAAGACCGCCGCCATGATGGCAGCGGCGCCCGTGATCAGCCGGCCGCTCTTCTCCAGCCCACTCGCGACCGCCTGGGTCGTGTCTCCGGTGCGCCGGTACTCCTCCTGGATGCGGCTGATGAGGAGCACCTCGTAGTCCATGGAGAGCCCGAACACGAGGCAGAAGAGCAAGACCGGAACCGACGGATCGAGGGGCGCGGGCGTGAAGTTGAGCAGCGAGCTGAGATGACCTTGCTGGAAGACCCATACGAGGGCTCCGAAGGAGGCCCCGATCGACAGGATGTTCATGATGACCGCCTTGAGCGGCAGCACCACGGATCCGGTCAGCAGGAAGAGGACGAGGTAGGTCACGATCATCACATAGGCCACCGCCAGCGGAATCCGTTGCAGGATGAAGTCGGTGAAGTCGAGTGAAAAGGCATCGATCAGCCCGCTGCTGCCGGGAGGCGGGGTCATGCTGCGTAGGGAACGGACGATGCCGCGCGAGGCATCGCTTTCCTGCCCAAACTTGGTGACGACCGAGAGTACCGCGATCTGCGAGCCGGTGGTTCCATGGACAATCGTCTGCACCCGCGCCGGCTGCGCCGCGGCCGGCTGGGTGAGCAACGCCTGGTAGGCGGAACGACTTAGCGATGGGTCAAAGCTCACCATGCTCTCGACCCCTTCCACCCCGCGGATCTGTTTGATCTGCTGAGCCATGTCATAAAGATCGCCCACCCGCTCACTCGTCAGCGGACCGCCGCTCGGATAGCGCACCACCACGTTGAAGAAGGTCTGCCCCTGTCCGGGAAACTTCTGCAGCTGGTCGTAGCCCCGCCGCGTCTCGGCGTTGGGCGGAAGCATGCCGACGTCACCGTTCGCAATCCGGATCTGGAAAATCGGCGAGGCCATGACCAGCAGTAGCAGGACGATCGGCACCAGCACCACTACCGGCCGTCGCATGACGCGGACAGCGAGGCCGTGCCACAGTCCGCGACCCTCTGTCCGGCGCGGCAGCGGCAGGCGCACCCAGTTGACGCGATGACCGAGGATGGCGAGCAGGGAAGCGAGGAAGGTCAGCGCGTAGAGCACCGCGATCGCGACCACGATGGTACCGGCGAAGCCCATCGACGCCAGGAAGGAGCCCTGGAAGAACAGCATGGCGCTCAGCCCGATCGCGACCGTGATCCCGGAGAAGGTCACGGCACGCCCGGAGGTCCGCATGGCGGCGATCAGCGCTTGTTCGACGATCTGGCCGGCGGCCAATTCCTCGCGGAAGCGGTTGACGATGAAGAGCGAGTAGTCGATCGCCACGCCCAGGCCGATCAGGGTCACGATGTTGGTGGAATAGGTCGAGACATCGGTGACATGGGCGAGCAGGCCGACTCCGGCGAGGCCGCCGATGACCGCGAACGTGCCGACGCCGAGGGGCAGCGCCGCGCTCACCAGTGTCGCAAACACAATGAGCAGCAGGGGCAGGATGAGGAGGAACGAGACCAACTCCGCCCGCTGGAGGTCGGACTGGAGGTATTTGTCGAACTCGTTTCCGATGGCGACATTGCCGGTGCCGAGCACCTCCAGCTGATTGGAGTGCACTTCGGTCCGGAGCTGCTGGTAGAACTGTCGCGCTGACGCGTAGTCGTCCTTGAGGCTCACCTGGGCAAAGATGTGGTGACCGTCGGTTGAGGTCATGGCCCTGGCTTGCTCAGCTGGTACATCGAAGGGGGTCTCGATGCTCTTCACCCGCGAGTCAGCTTTGAGCGGTTGCAGGGCGTCGAGCACCGCCTGTTTGAATGCCGGGTCCGCGACGCTCATCGCCTGACTGCCGAAGACGAGGACAAACGATGAACCGGCTCCTTCCCCGCTCTGGGGCAACTGGTCGTGCATGAGGGCGAGCGCCCGTCCGGACTCGGTGTTCTGCCCACCGCTGTTCTTCAGCGTGCCGCCGTTGCGCAGCGCCAGAATCGAGGCGGCCAGCAAGACCACCGACACGCCGAGCACGGGCCAGCGGAACCGATAGACGAAGTGGCCCCACCACGCAAACATCTCAGCGCACCTCCAGAGAGACTCGCGGTCTTGTTGCAAAGGCGATCGCCATCTCACTCAAGGCGTCGATGGCGGCCTCGGCGTCGAAGTCGGGGTTCATCACCTTCTGCAGGTAGATGCCGTGCAGGCTGCCCCACAGGGCGGCCGCGATGGCGTCCGCCGAGGCCATCGGCGCCTCATTCATACCGGCGATGACGCCTTGCGTGATGCGCGCGATGAAAGCCCGCCGCTCATCGATGAACGCGCGCACGGCCGCGGCGATCTTCGGGTTGTGCAGGCCGACACCGAACATGTCGAACGTCAGCAGGAAGAGCCCGCGGTAGGTCCGGAGTTCCTCCTTGGCCAGCTCGAAGCACATGCGGGCGACCACCATGGGGTCGGCGTCCTCCGGCAGCGGACCGGTGAGGTTCATGCCCGCCTGGCGCCAGGCCTCCATCACGGGCTGGCAGGCGCGTTCGATGGCGGCCACCATCAGGTCTTCCTTGGTCTCGAAGTAGTAATGCGCCAGGCCCGGCGCCACCCCGGCCTCGGCCGCGATGTCCTTCATCGAGGTCTCGTGGTAGCCCTGCTTCACGAGGGCCCGGTAGGCCGCGTCGACGATCCGTTCCTTGGTCTGATCGGGCACTGGCTACTCCTTGCCCTTTATTTGGTCAATCAATCAAACGCTGCGCCATTTAAGCAAACCGCGGCCCCAACGTCAAGCCCCGCAGAAAGAGCTAGCCCGCGACGGCGGGGCGGAGGACCGGCTGGGAATGCGACGTGTACTCGGCCACCAGGCGATCGACCGTATTCTCCCAGGTGAACTGAGTGGCGACGAGGCGGCTGCGCCGGCTGAAGCAGAGGCGGAGTTCATCGTCGGCGAGCAGGCGACCGATCCGCTCGGCGTACTGCGCCGGCTCGTGAGAGACGAGCGTGAAACCGGTCAGGCCATCCTTCACGATGGTGGGAAGGCCGCCAACACGAGCCGCGACCACGGGCGTCCCGCAGGCGGCCGCCTCGAGCGCGACCAGACCGAACGATTCGCTGTAGGAGGGGACCACGCAGACGGCCGCCAGGCTGAGGTAGCTCGCGAGCGCGGGCTGATCGACCGACCCGAGGAAGCGCACCTGTCCGCCAATGCCGGGCCTGCTCGCCACCGCTCAGCCGGCTCTCGCTGGCGCCATTCTGGCTGTCCGCGCCGATCACCAGCAGGATGGGCGGTTCGGGTTGGGCCCAATCGCCGATCAGGTGTGCCATCGCCCGGATGACCGTTTCGGCCCCCTTGAGGCGCTCGAGGCGCCCGGCGAAGACGACCACGCGGGCGTCGCCCAGACCCAACCGCTTGCGCAGCGCCGAAGTCGACCGCTGGGCGAAAACCTGGAGATCAACGCCGGGAGCGACCACGCTGAGCTGGTTTCGGGATGCGCCGTAGAGCCGGATGAGGTCATCCGCCTCCTGGGTGCTGGAGGCGATCAGGCGGTCGCAATTGCGGACGATCGCCTGCTCTACAGCGATCCGGTGCTCCGGCTCGACGATCGCACCCTCCGCGGCCCGCTCGTTCTTGACACGGGCCAGCGTGTGGAAGGTGTGGAACCAGGGCAGGCCCCACTCGTCGCGCAGACGCGAGGCGACCCAGCCGGAGAGCCAGTAATGGCTATGGATCAGGCTGTACCCGGTTCGGCGGCGGCGCTGCTCGCTCAGAATCGCCTCACTGAAGTCGGGCAGCAGATCGAAGAGGTGCGCCTTGTCGATGTCCTCGGCGGGCCCCACCGCAAGGCGCGTCACCCAGCTCCGCTCGGCCAGCCGGATGCGGTCCGGTCCCTGCGCACTCGACCGCCGCGTGAAGACTTCGGTCGCGATGCCGCGGCGGCTCAACTCCTCGCAAACCGCCCGCACGTAGACGTTCATCCCACCGTTTTCGCCGGCCCCCAGGGCGGCGACCGGCGAGGCGTGCAGGCTGACGATCGCAAGCGGTTTCAAATTAGCCGTCTCCTTCTGGTTCGCGTATCGCCACCCCATCGTCGCCGTTTGGTCACCGTGGGGTCAACTTCGAATGGGTACCAGCTCGCTGCGAACCGGCAGCAAACCTGTGCGGCCTACGCGACCGTCCTCCGGATTCTTAGCCACGCTGGCCGGAACCCAAACTTCCCTACAATGCGCGGGCGTGGCTGCTCCTCAGCGCCTCCTCTTTCTTTTTTCGGACACTGGCGCAGGTCATCGCGCCGCCGCCGAGGCCGTGGCCGCCGCCCTGGCGCGCCGATACCCCGACGCGTTTCAGGTCGAGCTCTTCGATCCGATGCGCGACCACACAGTGCTGGCCGGCCGCCTCACCGCGCTCTATGGGCCGATCACGCGGCGCTTCCCATTCCTGTGGGGCGCGGCCTACCATGCCACCAACCTGCAGCCGACCGTGCGCCTCTTCCAACATGCCATCGGTCGGGGATTGCGTCGCAAGCTGCGCCAGGCACTGGACCCACGCCCTGCGCTGGTCGCGAGCTTTCATCCACTCCTCAACCACGTCGCGGTGGACGTCATCCCCCATGGGGTCCCGCGCGTGACGGTGATCACGGATTGGATCAACTTTCACAAGGCATGGACCGATCTGACCGCGGACTGCATCATCTGCCCGTCCGACGCCGCCGTGGCGCTTTGCCGGCGGCGCGGGGTGCCCGCCGATCGTCTCGTCAGAGCTGGGCTGCCCATCCATCCACGCTTCCAGGACGCGATCCGGCAGTTCACCGACAAACGGTCGATGCGACTCAAACTCCGCCTGCGGCCGCACGCGCCGACGGTCTTGCTGGCGGGAGGCGGCGATGGAACGGAGCCCTTGCGCAAGTACGCGGCGGCGCTGGCCCGATCGCCGCTCGACATCCAGGTGCTCGCCGTAGCCGGCCGCAACCAATCGCTGGCAGAGCACCTTCGCCAGGATAATCACGCCGGCGTCCATGTCTTCGGCTTCGTCGACAACATGCCGGAGCTCTTGCTCGCTTCTGACTTGCTCGTCACGCGGGCCGGGCCGGGGATGATCGCGGAAGGCCTGGCCTGCGGCTGCCCGCTGCTGCTGACGGGGTACCTACCGGGCCAGGAAGAGGGCAACGTGAAGGAAGTGGTGGACCGAGGCCTGGGCCGGTTCGTCCCACGCCCGAACGACCTGGTGGAGGCGGTGAACGCGTGGTTTGCCACGCCGCAGCGGCAACGGTTGGAGGATGCGCAAAAGGTTCGAGCCGCCGCCGATCCGGAAGCGGCCTTTCAGGTCGCCGAGGTGCTCGTCAGGCTGGCGGATCGCCGATAGGAAGGCGCGGAGGCTTCAGGACGTCCCGCCGAAGTCGACCTCCCTGGTCTCGACCGTCCCGGCCGTCCGCCCGGGCGCCCTCTGGTCGGCCCAGTAGAGGTTCGTGTGCGCGATGACCTGGTCCGGGGGCGGCGCTCCCCATGCCGTCAGGTCCTCCGTGGTATGGGCATCTTTGACCAGGGTCGCGTCGTACCCTCTGACGAAGGCGCCGTGGAGGGTAGAGCGGACGCACATGTCCGTCTGGGCGCCCACCACCACGAGCCGCCCGACGCCGAGGCCCGATAGCACGCTCTCGAGCGTGGTCTCCTCGAAGGCGTCGCCGTAGTTCTTTTCGACGAGCGCCTCAGCCTCGCCCGGACTCAGCTCGGGGACGATCCGCCACTTGTCGCTGCCGCGGGCGAGTCCCTTGTCCGAGTGCTGCACCCAGACCACGGGCACCCGTTCCCGCCGCGCCTTCTCCACCAGGCTGGCGACATTGGCGACGACCGCGTCGCGCTGGTGAGCGCCCTCGACAACCCCGTTCTGGACGTCGATGACCAGAAGCGCGGTGTTCGGCCGGTTCTGCAGGGTGCTCACGCTGTCACCTTATACGGCCGCGCTGGGGCAGAGAAGGCGGAAGTCGCAGCCGCTGCATTTCATGCGGTCCGGCTTGGCCACAAACAGCTCGGCGCGGATCCCTTCCGCCACCTTGACGATCGTCTCCCGGTCCTCATCCAGCCGCTCCCGCGGCTTGTCTACGGTGACCCGCTCGCTGGTCTCGAGGTAGTAGTAGGAAAGGCTCAGTGGATCGAATCGGAAGACCTCGCGAGCAGCGAGCGCATACACGCCAAGCTGCAGGTCCCGCTGTAACTCCGCGGCCCGCTTCGCCGAGCCGGTCTTGTAGTCGATGATCTCGTAGCTCCCGTCTGGGTGACGGTCGACGCGGTCGATCCGGCCCGTCAATCGAAGCCCGTCCACGCGGAGGCTGAAGGGCTGCTCCAGCAGCAATGGCTTGCTCAGGTCGCCGGCGTCGAAGGCCCGGCGCAGGTAGGTACGCCCCAGGTCCTGCAGCGAGGGGGCCTGCTCCGGCGCGCAGAACCGTTCTTTTGCCCAGGCCGCCACGTAGGCCGAGTCCACCATCGCCCAGCTGAGTGGTGTCTCGCGGTCGATGCTGCCCAGGGCATCTTTGAGGGCGTCGTGCAGGATCCGACCGAACTGCATCTGCGGCTTGGGCCGCGTGGGCAAACGGAACACGAAGCGGTACTGATACATCTGCGGGCACCGCAGGTAGGTGTCCACCTGTGTGTAGGAGAGGGCGGCGATCGGCGGTGCGTCGTTGAGCGGCAGCTCCACCTGGCGGGCCACTTCCACCAGGCCGACGGTTGCAGCGAGCAGCTGCGGAGCGGCCAGCTCGCGCACGCCCTCGCCGCGGACCGGAGTCAGAAAGCGCGA
>VBFF01000135.1:6798-7251 GCA_005889285.1 Chloroflexota bacterium | reverse complement strand
CCTGAGTGATGGTGTCGAAGGCGTCGCACGCGTTCACGATGCGAGACCCGGTTGGGATTGCCTCGCCCGTCAGCCCATCCGGGTAACCTGCGCCATCCCAGCGCTCATGGTGATGGCGGACGATCAGCGCGACGTCCTTCTGCTCCGGATGTTCGGCCAGGATCTGCGCTCCCTCGACAGGATGCTGTTTGATGATTTCGTATTCCTCGGGCGTGAGCTTGCCAGGCTTGAGGAGGATCGAGTCGGGGACCGCGATCTTCCCCAGGTCATGCAGGATGCCGCCCACGCGGATGGTATTGCACTCTTCTTCGCTCATCCCGAGCAGTCGAGCGACGGTTTCGCAGAGCTCTCCGACACGCTGCGAATGACCGAAGGTCTGGCCGTCACGTTTGTCAACGACGCGGCTCTGCATGATGTATGAGTAGCGCAACCACGTGTCCAGACGACGCTGCT
>VBFF01000135.1:0-6692 GCA_005889285.1 Chloroflexota bacterium | reverse complement strand
ATTTCCCGCCAGTGCACTCCGCAACACCGTCAAAAGGTTGAGACCTCGTAACAGGCGGATGGCAAGCGCCATCATCGTGGTGTTGAGGAGTAGGAGCAACGCTACGGCAGAGATGATCGTGATCGGCATTCCTCCGGCTAAGGGATGCGCACTTACGACGACGAGGCTCGGAATTCCACAGGCGATAATCCACATCCCTCGGTTGAAAAGGAAGAGATTCCAAGGGATGTCACGGCCAGGAATCCGTCGATCGAGTGTTCCCAGAGCCGCAATGGTCATTACGGCCCACACAGGCAACTGCAGCGCGACGGCTCCACAGAGGGGAGCGAGGCTTACCGTCAGTACGCCCTGGCGCGTTTCAATAGGAGAGAAGGCTGACAAGAGCGTCAAAACAAGCAGGATGGCTGTGTTTTCTAGGACGTCAGCGCTGGGTCGCTGCCAGGGGTGTGCCGCGAAGATCGCCCCTAGCCATAGAGCCAACCCAAGCGTAGTGACGGCCGACAGGTAAAAGAAGGCTGGCCAATTGCGCCGCATTCGGAAATTCCCTCGTATCTTAAGAGGAATAACCGGATAGGACCGAATTCCCGTCAAACAAAAAAGCCCGGGCTGAGCCCGGGCTCTTTTGACTACCTGTTTAGAAGCTCCAGCCGGCGCCGCCGGCCACGATGGCACCAAGCAGGCCGACGACTACGACGATCAACCTCTTCATCGCTCGACCACCCCCACGTAAAGATTCCCCGAAAGCCGCGCAGAGGACTCTCTTGGTGCCCACCACGGTAGCCCCAGCGGGGGGTGGCGTAAATCTATCCCCAGGGCGCCGGACAGCCCTGTTGGTAGCGAACAGATGTTTGTTTCTAAATGTCGAGTTGGACCGCGTGGGCCGCCGCCTCGGCGCGAGTCCGGACCTGCAGCTTCCGGTAAATGTTCCGCAGATGCGACTTGATCGTCCCTTCGCCCAGGCCGAGCCGGTTCGCGATGGCCTTGTTGCTCGTGCCCTCGACCACCATCCGGACGATCTGGGTCTCCCGCTCGGTGAGCGGTTCGGCCAGGGGCCGGCGGGATCTCTTGAGCGTTGACCCCAGGCGCATGATCACGCGCCGGGTGAGGGCGTCATCGAGCTGGAACTGGCCGGCGTGGGCGTCCTGGATACTCCGGGCCAGGCTGACGGGGTCCACATCTTTGAGGACGTAGCCGGAGGCGCCCGCTGCGACCATCTCGACGATGTCCTCTTCCGCCTCGGAGACGGTCAGGGCCAGGACCACCCGTTCTGGGTTCTCCTCTTTGATCGCGCGGGTGGCAGCGATTCCACCCATTTCCGGCATGTTGAGGTCCATCAGGATCACGTCCGGCTTCAGCCGCCGAGTCCGCTCGACCGCTTGCCGCCCCGTCATCGCCTCGCCCACGATGTCGATCTCGGGGAAGTCGCGGAGCATCCCCTGCACGCCCGCCCGGAAGATGGGCCGATCATCGACGATCAGGACGCGCACGCGGCTCTTCACTCGGCGCGTTCCGCGGGGCCGATCAGGGTGACGACGGTACCCTCCAGCGTTTGGCTCACGATTTCCAGAGTTCCTCCCATCAGCTCCGCCCGCTCGCGCATGCCCACCAGCCCGTAGGAGCCGACCTTTCTCGGGTCTTCCGCGACCCGGCGGACGTCAAATCCCCGGCCGTCGTCGCGAACGGTCATCACCCAGGGCGTCGACGAGAGATCGAGGACGACCCAGAGGTTGCGCGCCCGGGAATGCTTACGAACGTTCGAGAGGCTCTCGCGCAGCACCTGGAAGATGACTTCTTTCTGCTCCGCCGGGATCGCATTCTCCTCGCCGCGAATGCTGACGTTGGTCTCGACCAGGTTGACCCGGCCGAACTGATCCACCAGCTTCAACAGCGAGGCGAGCAACCCCTCCGACCGGATGGTCTTTGGACGTAGCGACTGCAGAATGTTGCGGGCGCCGGCCAGGATTTCCTCCGTCATGGAGCGGATTTGCGGCAGCAACTGGCCCGCATCGTCCGGATCCCGCTCACGCCGCTGTTCGTAATACTTGAACAGCGCCACCACGGCCGCCAGGTCCGAGGCGAGTCCGTCGTGGATCTCCCGAGCGAGGTTCAGCCGCTCCTGGAGGACGGCGACCTCGGCAACTCTGCTTGCCAGGCTGTGAGCCCGGAGCGCCGTCACCGCTTCCACGGCCAGGTCGTCGAGGCGGACGGCGTCCCGCCGGTCCAGACGCCAGGGGGTACGCCGCAGCAGCGCCAGCACGCCGATCGGCCGCTCCAGCGGCGGTGACAGGGCAATGGCCGCGAACCCGTGGTAACCGGCATCGATCCAAGCGGCCTCGTCTGGGGTCAATTCCTCGGCCGCAAGGTCTTCGACGGTGAAGACCTCGTTGTGCTCCAGCGCTCGCCGTAAGAGCCCGCTGCTGATGGACGCAACCCCCTCCGGTGCTGCGAGCGACTCGGTCGGGACGCCGGCGCGAAGCACGAACTGCCGCTGCTCGCCGAGCGTGTAGACCTGGCTGGCATCCACCTGGAGGAGATCGAGCGCCTGCTGCGCCGCGGCCAGCAGAATGGTCTGGAGATATCCGGCCATCTGCTCGGGCACCAGGCGCGAAGCCGGGGGCTCGGGCGCCATGGGTGCCGCCTCAGCTGTCGATTCCTGAGCGTCCGTGGCTGTTTGAGCCGGCGCTTCCTCCACGGCCGGCGCTTCCTCCACGGCCGGCGCTTCCTCCACGGCCGGCGCCACGACGGACTCAGGCTCCGGTTCAGCCTGCGCTTCCGGGGCCGGCGCCTCGGCCGCGGCTGGTTCCGCCGCGGGTGTAACGGCAACGGGTTCGGGCGGCGCTTGAGCCAGGGCAGGCTCGGATGGTTTCGCCGCCTGGGTCCGCTCCATCGAGCGGGCGAAGAGCTCGAAGAAGTGGTCGAGCACGGCGCGCTCGTCCGGGCTGAGCTCGCCATCGACGCCGGCGATCATCTCGGCGGCGCTGGCTCGTGGCTCGTGCCACGCTGCACCCGACTCGACCGCGCCCCGGCGCAGCCGGCGGATCAGCTCCCGCAGCCGTTCCGCGGCGGCCGCCCGCTCTTCATTGCCCGGCTCGCGGGTGCGGGCGTGCGCCAGCTGCTCCGCAATTTCGGGAAAGTTGACCTCGAGGTAGTGAACAAGGACATCGTGCATGTGTTCTCAGCAGTGACTTCGAACTATCGAAGTCGGGACAGAAACTTTTGTCAAGGGCAGTTCGGCGGATGTTCGTCGAGAGGCTAACCGTGTACAAAGATGTTACGGGAGCCAAAGCTATAATGGCTGAGTCGCGGCCTCCCTTAGGACCTGTGATCTTTATTGACTGCTGAAACCGCCAGCATCCGGCTTTCCTACATCATCAACCACGATGTAACGAAGGCCGCGATGCAGAACTTCTCGGCCCGCACGGGCATATCGCTGGCTGCCGACTCGACCGACGGCTACCAGATCCCGCCCGGGCTTCCGCAGAACGATTTCTGCCTCATCATGCAGAACTTTGGGCGCTGCGAAATGGTGCCCAACGCCGCCGCGCCACTCCGTGGTGACGAGCCCCAGCTCCGTTACGACGGCGCGCAGATCGGCCATCTGATCATCCCCATCTGCGATGGAAGGCACCTGCTCGGCCGTCTGGTCAGCGAGCCATTCGCCGTCTCCAAACCGGACTTCGCCACGGTCTACGAACTGGCGCGGGCGCTCCCGGTGCATCCCGACAACCTGATGCGCGCGGTGGAATCGGTGCCGGTGGTTTCCCAGGCGCACATCATGGAAGCCGCCAACCTGGTCCACACCCTGGTGCAGCATGTCGTCGCCCAGAACTACAAGCATCAGGACGAGCTCACGGTGCTGCGCGCCTTCGACAGCATCATGACCAATCTCAGTTACGAGGTGCTGAGCGACATGATCCTCAACCTGGGGACCCGCTTGCTGCGCGGCCAGGCGTCGCTCCTCTTCCTTGCCGGCGAGCAAGGACAGCGGGAGGAGGCCTACTCCGGACCGGATCCGAATGGCACCGGTGACCTTCGACGGCTCCTGGTCGAAATGTCGGATTTCGTGCTGCAGTCGAAGCGGCCGCTCTCCGTTCCGGACGCCTCGCAAAGTCCCTGGACCCAGCACCTGTTGGGCCGGCAGGACGTGCAGGGCTCGATCACGATCACCCCACTGCTTCAGCAGGACCGGCTTCGCGGCACGCTGGGCATCTACGCCGGTGACGCCAGCCGCGACCCCGAGTCGGACCTGCACCTCTTGTCGATGCTTTCCGCGCAGGCCGTCAACAGCCTTGTGATGCTGGAGCGGTTGGTCGCCAGCGAGGAGCAGGCGCTCACCGACAGCCTCACCGGCCTCTACAACTACCGTTTCTTCCAGGAAAGCCTGCAGCGCGAGCTGAGCCGGGCCTCCCGCAGCAAGGCGCCGTTGTCGTTGATCGTGCTCGACCTCGACAACTTCAAAGTCATCAACGACAACCACGGCCATCCCGTGGGTGACCGGGTGTTGCGGCATCTCGCCGACCTGATCCAGCGCCACAGCCGCAAGGCCAACGTCGTGGTCCGTTATGGCGGGGATGAGTTCTGCATCATCGTCCCGGAGGGCGAGCTGGAAACTGCCGGCGCTGTGGCCGAGCGCGTCCTCACCGAGATCCGCAACAATCCGTACGGCGACGAGGCCCATGGAGTCCCGCCCCTGAGCCTCACCGTCAGCGCCGGCGTCACCGCCTACCGCCCGGAAGAGGACAACGCCTTCTCGTTCTTCAAGCGGGCGGACGAAAACCTGCTGACGGCGAAGCGCACCGGCAAAGATCGAGTCGTCGCCGAGTAGTTAGCGCCGCCGGTAGGGCCGGCCGAGGGCTCGGCGGATCAACCAGGGAAGCGTCGCCGCGACCAGTGGCTGGCCCAAGAACACCGAGAGGCGCTCCAGCTTGGGGAACAACTCAGCCGCGGTGTGTTCAAGGGCAAAGCCGTGCTCGTTCAGCCGAGCGGTCAGCCGCTCTAACTCGGTCGCCTCCTCCAGCGCGTAGGCGGAGAGCTCGGTGGCGCGCCGCGACGTCCGGTGATAGGCGCGCACGATTGAGGCGATCGCGAAGACGAGCAACACCAGGCCGACGCCGGCGCACGCGATGGCGACGGCTGCGAGCGTTACTCTTCGGCCTCCTCCGTGCCGCCGACGCCGGCAATGGTGGCGACCGTGTCGCCTTCATCGAGCCGCATGATGATGACGCCCTGCGTCTGCCTCCCGGCCACGCGGATGTTCTCGATCGGCGTGCGAATCACCTGGCCCCCTTCGGAGATGACGATCAACTGCTCCTCTTCGGGATTGACGACGACGCGCATCCCCACCAGCGGACCGGTCCGATCGGTGACGGCCATCGTGAATACACCCTGGCCGCCGCGGGAATGTGCCGGATACTCGGCTAGCGGCGTGAGCTTGCCATAGCCCTTTGCCGACACGACCAGCAAGTGCGCGTCATTGCGCACGATGTCGAAACCGGCGACGAGGGCGTCTTTGCGCAGGGTGATGCCACGCACACCGGTCGTGTCGCGGCCCATGGGGCGGACCTGCTTCTCGGTGAAGCGCACCGCCTTGCCATCGGTGGTGGCGATGATCAGCTCATCGCCGCCGGAGCTGAGCTTCACCCAGTTCAACTCGTCACCCTCGGCCAGGTTGATGGCGATCAGGCCGTTGCGCCGAACCTGGCTGTAGAGGCGTGCCGGTGTCTTCTTGATCGTCCCCTGCTTGGTGACCATCACCAGGTAGCGATCCTCGGCCCAGTCGGTGATACCGATCACCGCGGTGATCTTGTCCTTGGGGTCGATGTCGATCAGGTTTGCCGCCGGCAAACCCTTGGCCTGCCGGTTGACGTCGGGGATCTCATGAACCCGCAGCCGGAAGACCGAGCCGTGGTTGGTGAAGAACAACATGTCGGAATGCGTGGAGGCGATGGCCAGGTGTTCGACGAAGTCGGACTCGACTCGGGCCGCGCCAAGGATGCCTTTGCCCCCACGGCGTTGCGGGCGGTAGGTGGTGGCCGGCACACGCTTGACGTAGCCGCGGTGCGTGAGCGTGACGACGACGTCTTCCTTGGGGACGAGGTCTTCTTCGTTGAGCTCGACGGAGCCCTGGAAGTCCAGCGTCGTCCGGCGGGCATCGCCGTACTTTTTCTTGAGATCGCCCAGGTCGTCCTTGATGAGCATCATGATCTTCGCCTCGTGCTGCAGGAGGTCTTCCAGGTAGGCGATCCGCTTGATGACCTCCTCGTACTCCTCCATGACCTTGTTGCGCTCCAACCGCGTAAGGCGGCCCAAGCGCATGTCGACGATGGCCTTCGATTGGCGCTCCGACAGCGTGAAGCGCTCCTGCAACCGCTCCTGCGCGGTCTTCTCGTCCTGCGACTCGCGGATCGTCTTGATAACGGCATCCAGGTTGTCGAGGGCGATCTTGAGGCCTTCCAGGAGGTGGGCACGATCTCGGGCGCGCTCGAGTTCGTATCGCGTCCGACGGGTGAGGACATCGCGGCGATGATCGATGTGGTGCTGGAGCAGTGCCTTGAGGTTGAGGACGACGGGACGGCCGTCCACCAGCGCCAGCGAGATCACCCCGAAGGTGGTCTGCAGGGCGGTGTGCTTGTAGAGGTTGTTCAGGACCGTCAGTGCCCGGGCATCCTTCTTCAGCTCGATGACGATGCGCA
>VBFF01000134.1 GCA_005889285.1 Chloroflexota bacterium | reverse complement strand
CGGCGGCAGCACGATGGTCAATCGGGAGCCGTCCGGCAATCGCGCTTCCAGCACGGGGTCGACGAAGTCGAGCCGGCGACCGGCGCTTGTCATCAGGGCTCCGACCGCACTCAGCAGGTGATTCTCGTCCTCGAATCGGCGGTCCGTCAGCAGAATCCGACCCTCGCGCTCGACGAAGATGGCGTCCGGTCCGTTGATCATGATCTCCGTCAGGGTGGCGTCACGCAGCAACGGTGCAATCGGCTGGAGGGCGGCTCCGGAAGAATCCGGGTCGGCAACATGAACGGCGGTGGGCGGCACCAGGATCATTCGCACAAGTGTTACGTCTGGGCTTACGCGCCATATCGGCCGAACGGACCATTGTGGTCAGTTCGTCAGGCTCGAGGCGCTTCCAGGATCACGAGCGTCCCGCGGCTGGGTGCGCTCTGGATGTCGAACACGCCGCCGACGCGCGCCAGCCGCTCGGCGCAACCGACCAGGCCCAGGCCGCGGCCATCCCTGGTGGGCCGCGCTTCCTGCAGGCGGAAGCCGATGCCGTTGTCCTGGATGGTGACTCTGATCCGACCATCGGGGTATTCGACCCGAATCCGCGCGCAATCCGCGGCCGCATGCCGGACGATGTTGGTCACCGCTTCTTTGATCACGTTGGCGATCTCGCGCAAGGTCCTGGCCGCGACCCGGCCCTCGACCCGTTCCTCGCTCCAGCTCAAGCGGCACTGCGCCCCGCGTAGCAGCGTGTCGGCAAAGGCACGGGCCTCTTCCAGCGGACCGACTCCCCGTTCCAGATGCCGGAACCCAAAGGCGAGGGTCCGCGCGCCGTTGAGGGCGTCGCTGGTCGCCTGCTCCAGCACTTTCAGCGCTTCGGGGCCGGCGGTGCCGTCGGCGATGGCGCAGCGAATCTGCACCAGGAGCACGCTCAGCGCTTGCCCAATTTCGTCGTGCACGTCGCGCGCCAGCCGCTGCCGTTCCACGGTCAGCTGACGCTGGCGCCGGCGGTCGCCCAAGCGCTCATACTCCAGCCGCCGCGAGATCCGCATGATGTGCGCGATCCGACTGGCGACCAGTTCCAGGAGGGCGATGCGCTCCGGCGTCAGCGGCCCGCAACGTGACTCGCGCTCCTCACCCAGGATCAACACGCCCTGTGTGCGTGGACCGGCAACGAAGGGGATGAGGACGCCGGTCCGGGTGGTCGGTGTAAAGAGCGCCAGCCGCTCCGGCTCGGATGCGGCGTCGCCCTGACTGAATGTCAGCACCACCGCTCGTCGTTCGTGGAGCGCCTCGGCGCAGCGGCGCAGCTTCGCCAGGGCCCACCTGGAGCCCACGCGGCGCGGCGGACGATGCCCGCCCGCGGCCCGGATGGTGATCGCCTGGCCCGCATCGCGCACCGCGATCTGGCAATAGCTCGCATCCAGCGACTCCCCGACCGAGCGAGCGATCTCCCGGTAGGTCGGCGGCAGGCGTAGCGCCCGATCGAGCGCGAGCGCGTTCTCGAGTGTGCGACTGACTTCATCGAACATCCGGCGGAGGCTGCTGAGTCGCAGTTCGTGGCTGCGGGCCTGGATCGCCAACGAGGCGCCCAGCTGGACGCGCTGCAGGTCGGAATCGTCGAGGCCTCCCGCGCTGCAACTGGCCAGGCCGATGGTGCCGACGATCTCGTTGCGCTGCCGCACCGGCACGACGGTGGCGGACAGGATTCCGCGAGAGCGGCACCAGAGCGCCCAGGCGCCGCTGCGCGAGGCCCGATTGACGGTCATCGGGCTGCGGGGCGGCTCCGGAAATTCACCAATCGAGGCCGGCTGGAGCGGCGACATCCGATCCCGCGCGACGACGACGCTCGGGCTGCCGTCCTCCCACGCCAGCCAGGCCAGGTCCGCGGACGACGGCTCGAGCAGGGCTTCCACCAGGACCTGGTGCGGGGTGCGGACAACCGGCTTGTCGAGCCGATCGAGCGCCTGATCGTCGAAGGGTCGCGTCTCGAACCAGCGCGTGACGCGCGGAACGAGGATGAGCGATGAGTCGGCCAGGTCGGGTGCGGCTTCCGGGACGATGCTGAGCATTGGCAGAGTCTGCCCGCACGGTACTCCCGATTTTGGATGTCGTCTATGTCAATTGGCACAAACGGTGTGTGCTATTGGGCACCCCGTCTTGACATCCCTACGCGGGCCTATCATCCGATCATGGACTCGATCGCGCTCCTCTCCCGCACGGGCTCCCGCGATCAGCGAGCGCAGCTATACGGCGGGCTCCTACATCTTTCACGAGGGTGACCCGGCCACCGTCCTCTACATCATCGTTCGGGGGCAGGTGAAGATCTCGCGAGTGGGGAGCGGCGGCGCGGAAGCGGTCTTCACGGTGCTCCTTCCCGGGGACAGCTTCGGCGAGTTGACCATCTTCGAGGATCAGCCGGTGCGCACCATGGATGCCGAGGCGATGGTGCCGACGCGCTGCGTCGTCCTGGAGCGGCAGGCGTTGATGGCGTTTCTCGACGACAACCCGCAGGCCGTCCGGCATCTGATCAAGGTGCTGATCGGCCATATCCGGCGCATGGACGCGACCTTTTCAGAAGCCGCCTTCCTCGACGTTCCCGGTCGCGTCGCCCGCAAGCTCCTCGACCTGGCCGCCGCCCACGGCCACAAGACGCCCGATGGCATCCGCATCGAGATGCGCCTGACCCAACGGACGCTGGCCGGCATGGTCGCGGCCAGCCGCGAGAACGTGAATCGCGCACTTTCTCGGCTTGCGGCCCGAGGCGATATCGTGCAGCGGTCCGGATACATCACGGTCATCCGACCGGCCGAGTTGCGAAAACGCGCCTAATCTAAAGCGATGCGGACCCGCAAGCCGCCGGCACCGACCCGTTCGGCGCGCCTGACCTGCTCGGCGTGCGGCGCGCGGCTGCGGCCGGCACACCGGTTCTGCCCGAACTGCGGGGCGCCCGCTGCGCCACGCGGAACCGGCCTCCAGGTCTCACCCGAGACCGCCGTGCGCGAAGACCGCCGGCTGGTCTCGGTGCTCTTTGCCGATCTTTCGGGGTCGACCCCGCTCGGGGAACGGCTTGATCCAGAAGACCTTCGGCGCATCCTCGGTGCCTTCTTCGCCGCGCTGGTGCGCCCCATTCAGCGCTACGAAGGAACCGTCGAGAAGTACATGGGTGATGCCGTCATGGCGGTTTTTGGGGCGCCGGTCTCGCACGAGGACGACGCCGAGCGCACGGTGCGAGCCGCCCTCGACATGCAACGCGCGCTGACCCTGCTCAACGACTGGCTCGAACGTGAGCACGGCCTGCGGCTCGCCCTGCGGATTGGCATCTCCAGCGGTGAAGTGGTGAGCGGCATCCTGGCCAACGATGTGCAATCGGCCTATACCGTGGTAGGCGACACGGTGAACACGGCGCAGCGGCTCGAGTCGATCGCGACCCCGGGCGCGATCGTGGTGGGCCCGACGACCTACCGGCTGGCCGCGCGCGCCTTCGAGTTCGAGCCACTGGGAGCGATGGCGCTCAAGGGAAAGGCGCAATCGGTTAAGGCGTATCGGGTGGTTCGCGCCAAAGACGACGCCGTCGCTGATGGAACGACACCCCTGGTCGGGCGCAGCGCCGAGCTCGCGCTCCTGCGCCAGGCGCTGGCCGCTGCGGTGCTCGGCCAGGGCCGCGCGGTGACCGTGGCTGGCGAGGCGGGGGTCGGCAAAAGCCGGCTGATCGCGGAATTCTTGACGAGCCTCGGCGCCGGCGTCGATCGCTGGATGGCGCGAGGCCGCTCCTACGATCGGCAGACATCCTACGCGGTGCTGGCGAGCCTGCTCCGCAGCGCGTTTGGCATCCGTCAGGCTGACCTGGAACCGGTCGCACGAGCCGGCATCGAAGGGCGGGTGCGGGAGCTGGGTTTGGACCTCGATCACGCCACCGTGCGACTGCTGCTCGACGTCCTCGGCTACGCATCGGCGGGGTTCGATCCGCAAGCGACCCGCCGGGTCCTCACCGAGGTCGTGCGCAACCTGGTTCGCCTGCAGGCGGCTAGAGGTCCACTGCTCATCGTCGCCGAGGACCTGCACTGGATCGATTCGGCGAGTCAATCCGTCCTTGCCGACCTGGCCGCGGAGCTGGCGTCGCTCCCCTGCCTGTTCGTGGGCACCGGCCGCTCCGAGTGGCAGCCACCCTGGTCCTCGGTGCGGGTCGAGCTCTTGACCCTTGATGACACGGAATCGCGCCAGGTCCTCGCGCAGTATCTTGGCGGCGAGCTCGACCCCGCGCTGCTGGAGACCATGCTGCTCAAGAGCGGGGGCAACGCCTTCTTCATCGAGCAGCTCGCCTCCGCGCTGCGAGACTCTGGCGCGATCGCCCGGGTAGGCGGCGTCTGGGTCGGGCGGCAATCGCTGGCGCTGCTTGTTCCCGACAGTGTGCACGAGGTACTGGGGGCGCGCATCGACGGCCTCGGACCGGGCCCCGCGCGCGTCGTCCGCGCGGCCGCCGTGGTCGGCCGGACCTTCTGGTACCGCGTGCTCGAGCGGATCGATCCCAGCCCCTCGCTGGCGGTCGACCTCGACCACCTGATCGATCAGGGCTTCGTGGAGGAGCGGGGGATCGATCCCGAGGTTACCCACGCCTTCCGCCATGCCCTGATCCAGGAAGTCGCCTATCTCAAGCAGCTCCTCTCGCAACGGCGCCGGCTCCACGTCCGCGTGGCGGATGCCATCGCGGAACTGTTCGCGCAACGGGCAGACGAGTACGTCGACATCATCGCCTATCACTACGCGCGCGGCGATGACGACGCGAAGGCGTCGGCGGCGCTGCTGCGAGCGGGGCAACGCGCGCGACGGCTGTATGCCATCGACGAGGCCCTGGCGTACTTCCGCTCCGCCCTGGAACACAGTGCCGCGGATCCGGCGGCGAGCGCGGCCGCCTGGGAAGGCATCGCGGATGTCGAGGGGTTTACCGGCAACTATGCGCAGGCGGCGGCCGGCTATCGCCAGGCGCTCGCCGCGCTCGACCCCGCCGATGACCGCGGGCGCTCGCGCCTGCTGCGCAAGCTGGGGGTCGTCCACCAGATCACGGGCGATACGCCGCAGGCGCTCCGCACCCTGACGGAGGCACGCGAGGTCCTCTCGTCGGGTGCCGATCGCGAGCAGGCACTCGTCCTCCTGGAGCTGGGCCAGGTCTACTGGCAGCAGGGTTCCTACGAACAGTCAAAACAGACGTTGCTGATGGCGGCGCAACGCGCCGAAGCGGCGGGCGCCGACGACGCGCGAGCGGACGCGTACAAGCACCTGGGGACGGTCGCCTCGCTGAGCGGAGACACACGGATGGCCATCGACTACTACGAGCGCAGCCTCCAGCTGTACGAAGCCCGCGCCGACGTGTCCGGCCAGGCGAACGCCCTGAACAACATCGGCATCGTGCGTCGCAAGGAGGGGCGCTACGCGGAGGCCTTGGGTGCGCATGCGAAAGCGCTGGCCATCCGGGAGCGGATCGGCGATCCCCTGGGCATCGGGACGTCGCGCAACAACCTGGCGCAGATCGAGCTGGCCCGGGGCGCGCTCGAGGAGGCCGAGGCGGATTTCAGCGCGGCACTGAAACGCTGGAGCGCGATCGGCTACGCGGCCGGGATTGCGCTCGCTCGCACCGGACTCGGCATCACCGCCGTCCGGCGGGGCGACGCGCAGACCGGTCGCCCTGAGCTTCAGCGGGCGATCGAGGAGTGGGCACAGCTCGGAAGCCAGACCTACCAATCGGAGACCGAGCGCTATCTCGCGGAAGCCTCGCTCTCGTCCGATGCGACGGCCGCGCTCGACTGGGCGAAACGAGCCGTCGCCACCGCCCAGGCGGTGCAGGCGTTAGACCAGGAAGGCATCGCGCTGCAGGTGCTGGGAACCGTGCACTTCAGCCGCGGCGAGATGCCGGATTCGCTGACCGCCCTGGAGCGCAGCCGCGAGATCCTGCGTGGCACCAGCGAGCGCCAGGAGCTCGCCCGCACGCTCGCCGGCCTGGCCGGCGCCTTGCGCGCGTTACCGCCGGGCGATGCGCGTCGCGCCGAGGCGGATCCACTGGTCGTGGAGGCGGCGGGCATCTTCCGCGAGCTGGGCGCCGAGCTCGATCTCCGCCGCCTGGCGGCGGGCTAAGGCCCGACGGTCATCGCACGATCTTGATCTGGCCGGTGCTCAGCGTGCCGGTCACCAGCAGCAGCGGCGCATCGAAGCTATGGCTTGTGTCCCAAATGTGGACCTCGAAGGTGTCGGTTGCGGGGGCGACGCCCTGGGTCGCGGTGCCCGCCACCAGGTAACGACCGCAGCCGTTGAT
>VBFF01000133.1 GCA_005889285.1 Chloroflexota bacterium | reverse complement strand
CGGTCGCCGCGACCGAAGCGATCGCGTTTTCGAGTGCGGCCTTGGTCACAATCTGGCGCGGACGCACGTCCCGGGCAATCAGGTCCATGACCAGCCGCCCTGCCTGTTCGGCGACATCATCTTTATGGGGGTCGAGCGCGGGGATGTCGTTCGCGCCCGCCGGACTGATCCCGAGGAACTCGATCGCCGTCGACATCGTGTTCGCGGTGAACTGGCCGCCGCAGGCGCCGGCGCCCGGACAGGCGCTCTCCTCGACCTCGCGCAGTTCGTCGGCGCCCATCTTGCCCGCGGCGACCGCACCGACCGCCTCGAAGACATCCATCAGCGTGATGTCGCGGCCGCGGTGGCGGCCCGCGGCGATCGTCCCACTGTAGAGGGCCAGTCCGGGGATGTTGATCCGGACCAGGGCCATCACCGCGGCCGGGATCGTCTTGTCGCAGCCGACGATCAAGACCAGGCCGTCGAAGAGATGACCGCGCGTGACCAGCTCGATCGAATCGGCGATCACCTCGCGGCTGACCAGCGAGGCCTTCATGCCCTCGGTGCCCATCGACACTCCGTCGGAGACGGCGATGGTGTTGAACTCCATCGGGGTGCCGCCGGCGGCGCGGATGCCGGCCTTCACCTTCTCGGCGAGGCGGCGGTGGTTGAAATTGCAGGGCATGGTCTCGATCCAGCTATGCCCGACGCCAATCAGCGGCTTCGCCAAATCCTCGCGGGTGAAGCCGATCGCCCGCAGCATGGCGCGCGCCCCGGCACGATCGTCGCCTTCCGTCAATCGGGCGCTCTGCCGCTTCAGCGGTGACGCGCCGTTTGGATCCGGCATGGACTCACCCTCCTCGAAGCCCGATTCTACTGTCCGAACCGGTAGGATGCGACGACACACAGCGAGGGCAGCAGTAACCCAATGAGCGCCAGCATCACCGAAGCGACCCTGCCTGAGGCGGGTCTTCGCGCCGAGATCCGGCTGCTCGGGCAGCTGCTTGGCGAGACCCTGCGCGAGCACGAGGGCGTCGCGCTCTATGAGCTGGAGGAGTCGATCCGGCAACGCACCAAGGAGCTCCGCCAGCACTACGACCCCGCTGAGGAGGAAGCGCTCGTCGCCGAACTCGGCCGGATTCCACTGGAGGATGCCGCGCGGCTGGTCCGGGCATTTGCGACCTACTTCCAGCTCGTCAATCTTGCCGAGCTGGAGCGGCAGGCGCGATCGGTGGCCGAGACGACGGAGGACGCTGGGGAGCTCGACCGATCGATCGCGCGCTTCAAGGCACAACGCATCCCGGCTGAGCGCGTGACGGCGACCCTGGAGCAGCTGGAAGTCCGGCCGGTGCTGACCGCGCATCCCACGGAAGCGGTGCGGCGCAGCATCCTCGACCACCAGGACCGCATCGGCCAGGAGCTGGCGCGGCTGCGTGCACCGCTTTCCGCGCGAGAACGCGATCGCGTCAGGCAACGGATCGCCACCCAGGTCGAGGTCCTCGGGCAAACCGACGAGGTCCGATCGGTTCGCCCGCGCGTTCTCGATGAAGTCGGAAACGCCCTCTTCTACCTCGAGCGCACCTTCTTCGACGCCATTCCGGACGTGCAGCAGCAACTCGTCGAGGCGCTCGGTCGCCACTATTCTGGCATTCGGGTGCCCTCGGATCCGCCGATTCGCCTGGGCTCGTGGGTCGGAAGCGACCAGGACGGTAACCCCAACGCCAACGCCGCGATGCTGACCGAAACACTGCGGCTGCAGCGCCGCACGCTCTTGACCCGGTACCGCGAGCGGGTGCGCGAGCTGGCGCGGGACCTGAGCCAATCCACGCGATTGACGCGAGTGAGCGACGAGCTCGGGGCCTCGATCAGGCGCGACGAGGAAGAACTGGCGGATTATGCCCAGACCCTCTCACCGGGGACGGCGGATGAACCGTACCGGCGCAAGCTTTCCTTCATCTGGCGGCGGCTGGGCGCGACGCTCGACGGAGAGTCAGCCGCCTACGGATTCGCGGACGACCTTGCCGCGGATCTCGACCTGCTGGACGCCAGCCTTCGCCGCCATCGCGGCGGCGCCGTGGCGGACGGTGATCTTCTTCGTCTGCGCCGTCAGGTGCGGGCCTTCGGATTCATCGGGGCGCGCCTCGATGTTCGCCAGCATCGCGCCGTGGTTCGCGCCGCCGGGATCGAGGTCGTCAACCGCCTCGGCGCCGCGTTGGATCGGCGCCGGAGCGCGACCCTCAATCCACCGCCGATCTCGCTCGATGCAAGCCGCTGGTCACCCGCCACGGGCAACCTGCTCGCCACGCTGTCGGCGATGGCGGCGGCGCAACGGTCCGCGCCCGGCTCAGCCCAGACCTTCATCCTGAGCATGACCGAAAGTGGCGACGACGTCCTCCAGACGCTGTTCCTCGCCGGCCTGGCGGGGCTTCACGACCTGGCGGCCGACCCGCCGCGGAGTGACCTCGACATCGTGCCCCTCTTCGAGACCTCGGAGGCACTGGAACGAGCCCCCACGATCATCGAGAGCCTGCTGAGCGATGCGGTCTACGCGCGCCAGCTCGATGGCCGGGACGGCATCCAGGAAGTGATGCTCGGCTACTCGGACAGCAATAAAGAGGTCGGATACCTGTCTGCGGCCTGGGCGCTCGACCGCGCCCACGAAGCCATCGCCAACGTTGTCGCGCGGCATGGACGGCGGCTGCGGATCTTCCACGGCCGCGGCGGGACCGTCGGCCGCGGGGGCGGCCCTACCCACGAGGCGATCCTCGCCCAGCCCGCGTCGGCCCCCGATCCCAGGATCAAGATCACCGAGCAGGGCGAGGTCATCCACCGAAAATACGCGCGCCCGGAAACCGCGCGGCACAACCTCGAGATGGTGCTCGGCGCCACCCTCGAGCACGTCCTGATGCCGGCTGAGGTGCGCGAACCGCATCCGGCGTGGCGCGAGGCGATGGATGCGATGGCGGACGAGAGCCGCCGTCAGTAT